>CAZUDW010000059.1:7451-18620 GCA_964619305.1 uncultured Flavobacteriales bacterium | reverse complement strand
CTGACTACAAACATAGATCCGGTTATAACAAAAGGAAGAATCGGAAGCGTGTACCTTTCCTCAACACCTCGCTGAAAATAAGCAAGGTAGAAAATATAGATGAGCGGAATCAGCACAAAAAACATATCCTCAACAGATATCTTCTTTATTAATAAGCTGCCCCCAAATAGGATATAAGCCGATGCATGAATAATAAGAAATAACCAACGGATGATTTCCATTAATAAATTTCCTCTGAATGTTTTTTGAAACATATAAAAGGATAGGTTTGAATGAAAGATCATCCTTTTCAATGTTATTAATGGGCTTATGATATAGTTTTGTAATGGAAAAGATATTTTAAATTCCTTTGTCATGGAATTAAAATCAGAAATGACTTTTTGTTCAGTTTTAGGTATTTCTTTAGGCATGGGAAGTTTGTTATCCTTGAATTTTTTTTGATATACCATGGTATTTCTATATGCTCTGAACGATGCCTGCAATTTATTCCTGCCAAAATAAGCCACAGTATATTCAGGAACATTTGCAATCATGGTATCAATCCACTTCTCTGAAGTATCTCCCTGCAAAGCAGCCATCCATGCAGGCATGATGCTTTCGTGGAAATCTTTTCCACCTGAACCCCAACACTTCTCAAGCTCCCATACTGCTTTATGCGCAGGACGAAATACAAAATTGTTTTCAGGGTCATAAACCGGATGTAATCCAACATAATGTCCGGCAATAATATAATTCCTGACCTGCCATATAACCATTGGGGTTAATGCAATCATACCGTATAAAATCAATTGCAGTAGAATACGGGTTAAAGTTATCTTGTGTCGATTATCGAAAATAAGATAAGCGGGCACTGCGAGAACCGCGATACCAAGAACAGGCCTGGTGATGAACAATATCGAAAAAATCAGACAAGCAAGTATATAATCAAGTCGCTTGCTAAATGGATTTAAGGCTAACCGTGCCTTGAATAAAAAGTAGGCATAGAAAATCATTAGAGCTGGTGTAATACCCTCAGTTAATGTGTAGTACAAAAAACCAGATCCAAGTGGAGTGCAACCATAAATTACACATATCAGAGAAGAAACATAATGATCCTTACTGTATACAAAAGATATCCAGTAAAGACAATAGATGGAAGCAGCAAAAAACAGAATCTGGAACAACTTCAGCCAAACAAGGGCAGATGTTTTATTGCCAATAACCCTAAAAACCAAATAGAAGATACTGTATCCCGGTGGTCTTAGGTAATAACTTCCACTACCCGGAAAATTTTCCCTGAATGTCGATGATTGTAAATAATTCTCTGCAGGATCAAGATAGCTGTCATCATCATGAGTAATAATCGTCTGTCCATTACGAAGGGGAATCCCCTCAGAGCGTAAAAAATACAGGTTGATTTCATTGTAAATTAAGGCAGTTGCAAAAGAAAGAACGGAAATAAGCAAAACGGCTTTCTTAGCTTTCATACTGATTGAATTACCTAGAATATCCCGAATGGTAATACTATTTCAGTGTAAATTTCACCTTACCAATATCCATTTCATCAGCGTAGGCTTCCACTATGTATTCTCCGGATAAAACAGTTTGATCTTTCAATACTTCCCAATACAGGCATACATCCATTTCCACACCATCATAAATGATCTGTTTTTTAACACTATACAAGCCTTTTACCCCATTGAAATCAAACATATTGGTTTCATCTTCATTTATACAAAGTACTTTTCCTGCAGGATCTATAATTCGCAAATAAATTTCTTTGGGTCCTGTTTCAGCTAATTGATTGGAAGAAATAGTAAAACAACATTTTATTTTTTCAGTTTTGCTTGCTTTGGTAGTTTTTTTATGGATTCCATTTGATTTCACATATTGTGCAAGGGCATAAATATTCAGTGCCTTTAGTCTTGCTCCAATTCTTACCTTTTCAGTCAATCCGCTTTTTTCTTTTTCCAGAGTTGTTGTTTTTTCTTTTTCTACAACCAATTCTTTATGAATCTGTTCTTTTTCATCTCTCAACTGCACATTTAATGTATTGAGAGAATCTATTGTGTGAACAAACCCCTTCATCACTTTACGCAATGTTGCTGCTTCTTTTTTTAGCTTATAGATCACCCATGAATCGTTTTTGTGCTTCTCTGCCTCCACCATCAGTTCCTGAATTCTTTGTTTTTTTTCTTCCAACTCTGTCTTGATCTCTTCATTGTCTGTTTGCAAATTGTTGTAATCATTCATCAGGTCTTTGAGATCTGCATCGAGGTTGTTTTTCTCCTTATTGATATCAGCTACTTCTACAAGTATTGTTTTTACTTTGTGCTTTTCACGAATCAATAGCCCGCTCAACATGCAACAAATAAGCACCAGCAGAACGATGACGATGGTCTGTATTCTTTGTTTACTGCTCTTCCTTGGTTCATTTATTTGGTCAGAAGCCATTAAATATATAGTTTTATCATTAATTGCAAATTTAGGTACTTTCTTTTTGTCTCTCACATGATTAGAGATTTTATTTTACTGCTTTTTCCTAAAATCTGTGCTGCCTGCGGCAAAGTCATTAATAAAAGCGAAAACACTATCTGTACATATTGCCGCATTCATCTTCCTAAAACAGATTATCATCTTTATAATGACAATCCTGTAAGCCGTTTATTTTGGGGGAAAACAGATATATTCGCTTCCACTGCATACTATTATTTCAGAAAAGGGAGCAGGGTACAACAACTAATTCACAAACTCAAATATTTGGGGCAATCAAATATTGGAATCACGATAGGGAAATTTATGGGTGCAGACCTTGTTAAGGAAACTGTATTTAATTCTATTGACTGCATTATTCCTGTACCCTTACACCCACTCAAATTGCGTAAAAGAGGTTACAACCAAAGTGATTACATTGGAATGGGACTGGCAGAATCAATGGGTAAACCATGTATTACAAATAATCTCTACCGTGCCATTTCCAACGCATCACAAACACGAAAATCGCAATGGGATCGCTTCCAAAATGTGGAGGGAATATTTCGCTTAAAAGCACCTGCAGAATTAAAAAACAAACACGTTTTACTTACTGATGATGTGGTTACTACAGGTTCTACGCTTGTTGCTTGCTCTGAAGCTCTTCATACTGTACCCGGGATCAAAGTCAGCGTAGCGGCAATAGCTTGTGCAATTCAGTAACTTTCATAAGCTTATTCCACTACCGGGTTGATTGGTTACAGTCTGAAAGCAATCGGTTTGTTAGATTTGTTTTGGAATTTGAAAACGTTCTCCCTCATTTGGAGTTTTATCCCGATCTAATCAAACCCAATATCATATTACCCGGTCAAAACTCATTGTAATTTGATATAGAGTTCGCTGCAAATAGTCATCAATTGCTTTCAAGCACTATATTTGCTTTTTATTGATTCCTCATGATGAAATATGAAAATTCATTTAAATTAAATGCCTATAAACAAGTTATTCAAAAGCTGGATGCCCTTCTCAGCCCCGAAGATGAATTTATTTCATACCTTGCTAATACCGCTGCAGTCCTGCATACAGAAATGCAGTTTTTCTGGACAGGGTTCTACCTGGTTCATGGGAAAGCATTAGTTGTTGGACCTTACCAGGGTCCCGTTGCATGTTCAAGAATCAATTATGGAAAAGGGGTTTGCGGAAAAGCATGGAAAGATAAGAAACTTATCAGGGTGGATGATGTGCATAATTTTAAGGGACACATTGCCTGCAATGAACTTACTCAATCAGAAATTGTGATCCCTGCATTCAACAAAAAAGGAGAAGTAGCATTTGTACTTGATGTGGATAGTGAATTCATGCATGCATTTGATAAAACTGATGAGAAATACCTGCAGGAGATAATCAGAATTCTGGAAAAGAAAATTTAATGATAAAAATAAGAAGCATCTTGATATCATCTGCGCTTGGGTTGCTTATATCCTGTGCTCAACAGGTGGCCCCAACAGGAGGACCAAAAGATATTACACCACCTAAAATCGTGGAATCTTCTCCAAAGAATTTCACTACTGGATTTAATGGCGATCATATTTCACTTAAATTCAACGAATTTGTTCATCAAAATAACCTGTTCAACGAAATTATCATATCCCCTGATTTCGATGAAAAACCGGATATCAGATTCAGAGGTCATACAATGGAAATGTCAATTCCATCAACACTTGAACCAAATACAACATATATAATCAATTTCGGAAAAGGTATTGCTGACATCACAGAAAACAACCCGCTTGACAGCAATCTATTTATTTTTTCCACCGGAACATCTCTTGATTCTCTTTCGCTGGGAGGAGTTGTGAAGAATGCCTTTGATCTAAAACCTGTAGAAGATGTTTTGGTAATGCTGTACAAAGATACCCTCGACTCATTGCCCTATAAACAGAAACCATATTATTTCACCAGAACAGACAAAACAGGAGCATGGAAACTTTCCTATTTAAAATCAGGAAACTATAAATTATTTGCGCTGAAAGATGCCAATATGGATTATATCTACAACATGCCTGATGAAGCCATTGCCTTTTCTTCACAGATCGTTTATCCCGGTGGCTCAGACTCAATCAAGCTCTTTCTTTTTAACGAGGATAAGGAACAGCAATATTTTAAAAAAACTGATGTCCCATTTTTCGGTCAGATACTTTTTATATTTAACAAACCTGTAAAGAATTCTTATGTTGTCCCTTTGAATATCGACACTTCTGACTTATTTGTTCCTGAACTTTTTACGGTTCGGGATACCTTGTGCCTTTGGTTGAAAAAGAATCTACAAAATGATACAATCTCTTTTCTGATTTATATTGACAGTATGTTAATTGATACAAGCACAATAATCATTCCCGACAAAAACGAAAAGTCAAAAGCTAGAAAAAAGCGGAAGGACAAGAATGATAAACTGCAAATGAAAAGCAATATTTACCAGAAAAAGATAAATGTTTTCGACCCGTTGAAACTAAAGTTTTCTCATCCTGTGAAATCTTATGATATGTCAGGTGTTCTAATTATTGAAGGACCCGACACTGTTGAGTTTGTCAGCACATTTACAGATAGTGTGCACAGAAGGATGTCCGTCAACTACAATCGGGATGAGGGAAAAAATTACAGGCTGTTTATTCCTCCTGGAACATTTACCGATATGTTTGGCTTAAAAAATGACAGTATCGATATCACTTTCTCTACCAGAACTGCTGAAGAATATGGTCTGCTTAAACTAAAAATTGTCTCGAAAGACACAAGTGGATGGTATATTATCCAATTACTAAATAGTAATGACAAACTTGTGTCGGAAAATCATGTACAAAGAGGCAATTTATCTCTTTCTTTTGAACACCTCATACCAGGGGCATACAGAATAAAGCTAATATATGATGCAAATAATAATAGCAAATGGGATACCGGCAACTATCTAAAGCACATTCAACCTGAAAATGTCATCTATTATTCAGGAAAAGTAAATATAAGAGGAAACTGGGAGCAGGAAATCAACTGGATATTGAATTGAAGTATCAACAGCCTTCAATGCTAAACTCGTCAGCATCAAGGTATTGAGGAAATTTAGCACGATAATCTTCTAACTCATTCATAGAAATTGCAACATTTTTTATCTGCTCAATACAGGACTTAGCTTTCCACAAATTTTCTCCTTTTGGCCCGACAACAGCTGAGTTGCCTGAAAAAGGGATATCTCTCCCGTCCTTACCAACACGATTTACGCCAATTACATAACATTGATTCTCATGCGCCCTGCCCTTAAGCAGATCTTTCCAAGCTGTTTGTCTTATCTCAGGCCAGTTGGCCACATAAAGCAGGATGTCGTAATCGTTTTTGTTTCGACTCCACACAGGAAAGCGCATATCATAACATATCTGCGGACAGATTCTCCAATTCTGATATTCTATGATAATTCGCTTTGAACCTGGTGCAAAATATTTATCTTCATCCATCATTCTGAACAAGTGACGTTTATTATAGGTCTCAAAACTACCATCCGGGCGCATCCAAACCAATCGGTTGAATGTCTGGATCCCTTCCTTTATCATCAGGCTTCCTGTAATGACACAATTATATTCTGATGCCATCTTCTCCATCCATTTAACCGATTTTCCATCCAATCTTTCTGCCAAAGATGTGTTCATAGAAAAACCAGTGCTAAACATTTCAGGCAAAACGATAATATCACCGTGATATTTGAGTATTTTAAGTTTGTTTTGCAACATATTTAGATTGGAATCGATCTGTTCCCAAAAGATGTTTGTTTGCACAAGGGTAATGTTCAGTTTATCCATTGTCAAGCAATTAATAATTAATACGAAGAATTAAATCCTGCATAGGATTTCAGTAGCTTTTGCAAGAGTTTCTTCCTGTTTTGCAAAACAAAATCTCAATACCTTATTATCTACATTTTTATAGTAGAATACTGAAACCGGAATAGACGCTACACCAAACTCTTTTGTCAGGCGTACAGCAAAATCTGTGTCTTTTTCATCTGTGATTTCGCTATATTCCAATAATATAAAATATGTTCCATGGCAGGGTATTACCTTAAAGCGGGAAGTTGCTAAGTTGTCCCTGAAGAAATTGCGTTTTTCCTCATACATTTTGTTCAATCCCATATAGTGCTCAGGATTTTCCAGATATTCCGCTAAAGCATATTGAATCGGTGAGTTGCAGGAAAACACATTGAACTGATGAATTTTTCGAAATTCTGATGTTAAATTTTCCGGGGCAACACAGTATCCCATTTTCCATCCTGTATTGTGAAATGTTTTTCCGAAAGAGAAGATAACAAAACTTCTTTCTGCCAAATCGGGATAACTGATAACAGACCTATGCTCTATCTTGTCAAAAGTAATATGCTCATATACTTCATCGCTTAATACAAGAATATTAGTGCCTTTTGTTAATTTTTGCAATTCAAACATATCCTCATCAGTTAAAACACTGCCTGTAGGATTGTGTGGAGTATTGATGATTATAAGGCGCGTTCTTTTACTAAGCATATTACGCACACTATTCCATTTAATTTTATAATCGGGTGCATTCAATTGAATATAAACAGGTTTTCCTCCAAATGTCTCTATTGCAGGTGCATAGCAATCATAAGCAGGCGTGAAAATGATGACTTCATCATCCTCATGCACAACAGAAGCGATGGCAGTGAAAATAGCATAAGTTGCACCCGGAGTAATCGTGATTTCTTTTTCCTTATCATACCTAACGCCATAAAGTGAGAATATTTTTTCTGAAAGCACATCCAGTAAAGGAGGTACACCCGCCATTGGGGCATACTGATTATACCCCTTTTTCATATATTTCGAAACAAGGTCTATTAATACAGGATCACTTTCAAAATCTGGAAATCCCTGCGAAAGATTGATGGCATTGTATTCCGTTGCCAGTTTTGACATTACTGAAAATATCGTGGTGCCAACATCTGGCAATTTTGTTTTCAACGAATCAGGGAACAACATTACTCAGTTGAATACATTTTAACTATTGAATGACCAGAACAAATATACGAAATTCAGGCGTCAGTTATCCGGGCAAAGAGATGCTTTGAGAAATTCCCTGTTGAGACGGGCAATGTTTTCAATAGAGATACCTTTTGGACATTCTACTTCACAAGCTCCAGTATTTGTACAATTTCCAAAACCTTCAGCATCCATTTGTGCAACCATCTTCTTCACTCTTTCTTTAGCTTCAACTTTCCCCTGCGGTAATAAGGCCAGTTGTGAAACCTTAGCAGAAATAAACAACATAGCAGATCCATTTTTACATGTAGCTACACAAGCTCCACATCCCACACATTCCGCGGCATCAAATGCTTTGTCAGCATATTTTTTATGGATGAGTATACTATTACTATCAGGTGCACTACCGGTGTTGAAAGAAGTGTATCCTCCAGCTTGTATGATCCGGTCAAAAGCCGATCTGTCAACCACAAGATCTTTAATTACAGGAAAAGGCTTTGCCCTCCATGGTTCAACACTAATGGTCTCTCCGTTTCTAAAAGAACGCATATATACCTGGCATGTAGTTGATCTTTTCTGAGGACCATGTGCTTCTCCACTTATGTGTAGGCTACACATTCCACAGACTCCCTCCCGGCAATCATTGTCAAAAGCAACAGGAGATTCTCCTTTATTAATTAATTGCTGGTTTAATACATCCAGCATTTCAAGAAAGGACGTATCTTCTGAAATATCTTTTACAACATATTTCTCAAATCGGCCTTTTGCATTAGCGTTTTTCTGTCGCCATATTTTTAATGTAAAATTCATGGGTTCTTGTATATTTACCTTTTACTTATAATTTCTTTGTTTTAATTCAATTGATTCAAAAGTGAGGTGTTCTTTGTGTAATTCAGGGGCATCGGTTTCTCCTTTAAATTCCCAGGCCGCAACATATGTAAATTTATCATCGTTGCGTTTTGCTTCCCCATCTTCTGTCTGATGTTCTTCTCTGAAATGTGCACCGCAGGATTCTTCCCGGTTCAATGCATCAGATGCAAGCAATTCGGCAAGTTCCAGAAAATCAGCAACTCTACCGGCTTTTTCCAACTCAACATTTAATTCTTCTGCTGTTCCGGGCACATTTACATCTTTCCAAAATTCTTCTCTGATTTGTCTGATTTCTGCTAAAGCTTGTTTTAAATTTTGTTCATTCCTTGCTAAACCGCATTTATCCCAAAGAACTTTGCCTAAAGCTTTATGAAAATCATCAACCGTTCTCTTGCCGTTAATTGAAAGAAACTTATTTATGCGGTCTTTTACTTCTTTTTCTGATTTTTCAAACTCAGCTGAAGATGTGTCAACAGGTCCCGTGTGGATATCATCTGCCAGATAGTTGGAAATTGTTGCCGGCAGTACAAAATATCCATCACACAGACATTGCATAAGAGAAGATGCTCCTAGTCTGTTCGCTCCATGATCGGAAAAATTGGCTTCTCCGACAGCATAAAGGCCGGGTATTGTTGTCATCAGTTCATAATCAACCCATAAGCCTCCCATGGCATAATGAGAAGCTGGATAGATCATCATCGGTGTTTTGTATGGATTATCCCCTGTTATCCTCTCATACATTTCAAATAGGTTGCCATAACGATCTTTTATAGTGTTTTCACCAAGACGGCTAATAGCATCTTTAAAATCCAGGAAAACGGCAAAGCCCGTTGCATTCACGCCATAACCGGCATCACATCTCTCTTTTGCAGCTCGTGAGGCAACATCTCTGGGAACGAGATTTCCAAAGGTAGGGTATCTTCTTTCCAGATAATAATCTCTTCCTTCCTCCGGTACGGAATTCGGGTTAAGTGCGCGTTTTCTTATTTTTTCTGCAACTTCTTTGTCTTTTGGCACCCATATCCGTCCATCATTTCTTAATGATTCAGACATTAAAGTTAGTTTCGATTGATAATCACCGGATACAGGTATGCAGGTAGGATGTATTTGGGTATAACAGGGATTTGCGAAAAACGCTCCATTTTTATATGCTTTCCATGCAGCAGTTACATTTGAAGCCATTGCCGATGTAGAGAGGTAAAAAACATTGGCATAACCACCTGAGCCCAATACAACCGCATGTGCTCCATGGCGTTCAATCTCACCTGTTATCAGGTTTCTTGTAATTATGCCCCTGGCCTTTCCGTCTATAATAACCAACTCCAGCATTTCATGCCTGTTATACATTGTTACAGAGCCTCTTGCGATCTGACGACTTAAAGAGCCATAAGCTCCAAGGAGTAATTGCTGCCCCGTTGCACCCGAAGCATAAAATGTGCGCTGTACCTGTGCTCCACCAAATGAGCGATTTGCCAAGGTGCCTCCGTATTCACGTGCAAACGGAACTCCCTGTGCTACGCATTGATCAATAATATCTCCACTTAACTGTGCCAACCTATATACATTCGATTCTCTCCCACGATAATCTCCCCCTTTAACGGTATCATAAAACAAGCGATAATCATTATCGTTGTCATTTTGATAATTTCTTGATGCATTGATCCCTCCCTGTGCTGCAATACTGTGTGCCCTGCGCGGACTATCTTGGAAGCAAAACAGTTTGACATTATATCCTGCTTCACCCAAAGTAGCAGCTGCAGCACCTCCGGCCAGACCCGTTCCAATGATTATAATATCTACTTTTCTCCTGTTGGATGGATTTACCAAACGTGTATGAGCTTTATAGTTAGACCATTTATCCTGTATTGGCCCTTCAGGAATTTTAGAATTGAGCTTATCCGACATATATATGAATTTACTAATTACAAATTTCAAAGAAAATAGCCAAAGGGATTACAACAAACCCGATGGTTACAATCACAGTGAAGGCAATGCCAATGCCTTTTATTACTCTAAAATACTCTTTATGCCCTAATCCCAAAGTTTGAAAAGCAGATTGAAATCCATGATTCAGGTGAAATCCAAGTAAGATAAAAGCAACACAATTAAAGGCAACGTACCACCCGGTTTGAAATGCCTCAACAACCTCATCATAAAGAGTTTCATTTTCCAGTCCTTCAATCCTGTATTCATAAAAGAAATCTTTTAAATGCAGAATAAAAAACAGTAATATAATCAGGCCTGTAACCGGCATATTCCTCGAAAACCATGTGCTGTTGACAGAAACATTATTGACAGAATAAGCAATGCCTCCTCTCGCCTGCCTGTTCCGTACAGTTAAAACGATGGCATCAATAATATGTACCAGTATGGCAAGAAACAGGAAGATCTCCACAAGCCTGATAAATAAATTATGGCTCATAGTGGCAGAAAAATCATTGAAAGATGCACCTCCATCCCCAAGCAGCAACAGGGAATTCCCAATCAAATGTTCAATGAGAAAAATGCATAAGAAAAGCCCGGTAAGAGCCATTAGTATTTTTCTTCCAATGGAAGAGTTGATCAATCCGGCATTACTCATAGTCTGGTAGTTTTTAAAAGACTTAATTTGCAGGCAAATGTAATTTTGATACAGGTATAATGCAAATAATAACATAGAAAAAGATATCAGGGCATCTCTAAAAACATAATTTCCTGAAATCACGAAGATCACAATGGTTTTACACAAAGGGTAATGAAATCAATACTTTTTGAACTTTGTGCCTTCCCGGAGTTCTTTGTGGTTAAATTCATTTTTAAATTTTCAGAGGTGCCCTTTATC
>CAZUDW010000059.1:0-7351 GCA_964619305.1 uncultured Flavobacteriales bacterium | reverse complement strand
AATACATGATCTCCAAAAAGGTCAACGGGTGTTGGCTTTTACGCGTTTCGGAGGATATGCAGAATATGCCATTACAGACAGACGAGCTGTTGTACCTGTTCCTGAAGATATGAGCAACGGAGTAGCTGCAGCTCTTGCTACACAATATTGTACAGCTTATTATGCTGCGTGTGAAATGGTTAATCTCTATCCGGGAGATCATGTGCTTGTACAGGCAGCAGCAGGCGGTGTTGGCACTGCTATTGTCCAACTCGCTAAACTAAAATCCTGTATTGTATATGGCACTGCCGGTTCAGACGGGAAACTGGAATATCTGAGAAAGAATGGAGTGGATTATCCCATTAACTACCGGAAACAGGATTTTTACGAAGAGATCATGCGCATCAGGGGTGAAGATAAACTGGATGTAGTATTTGACTCTCTCGGAGGCAAAACACATAAACGGGCAAGGAAACTATTGGCACATGGAGGCCGGATCGTTGGCTATGGAATTGCCGAAAGATCAAATTTCAAAGGACATCTTCCTGCTAATCTACGCCTGGCATGGAATTTTGGGTTCATGCATCCAATCGGTCTTTTGATGAATTCCCGTGGGATAATTGGCATAAATATGCTGCGAATAGCTGACTTCAGACCACATATTATTGAGCGTTGTCTGAACAACCTGCTTAAGCTTGCCGCAAACGGGGATATTGTTCCTCATGTGGGGGGAGTGTTCAATTCATCACAAATTGCACAGGCACATAATTTTCTTGAAAGCAGGCAATCTGTTGGTAAAGTAATCGTGGAGTGGAAATAGCGTAATGGGCACTTCATCTGATTTGTAATTTTAGATCTAACCAATTTCAACAATTGGTCAATTTACAGATCACTGAGCTTGCCCTGTCCTTTAGGGTAGTCCATTACGGCTTGTAAATAGTTCAACGCAGCTTGTGTTTCATACAACGCAACTCGCAGTGAAAAAACTCATATTTTTGAGTAGTGAAAAAATGTTACTACTCAGCACAAAGTTTTTCACGGTGATTTTATTAAAAAACAAAATATTATAAATGCAAAAAATCAAAACAAGCCATTTTTTTCTGAAAACCTGCGCACATCGAACCTGCTATCACCATACCTCTTTCAGAATACCTTGCGTTAAAGCAAATCATCGTTAATTTGCAGCAACAAGTAAAATTATTGCAAGAGCAAATCGAGTTTTTTAAAAATGGGCACAATATTAAAAACAAGTTCCACCCCCTTCACAGGATATAGAAAAAAGCAGGCACAAATCAGGAGGAAAGTGGGCGATACAAGATTCGAACTTGTGACCCCCTGCTTGTAAGGCAGGTGCTCTGAACCAGCTGAGCTAATCGCCCCTGAAGGGGTGCAAAAGTAAATATTTTACAACAACACTCAAATCACTTCGGCAACAACAAAGGCGCTTCCGCCCACGAAAACGAAATCATCTTCATTTGCCTTTTGGCGTGCTGCTTTGAATGCATCGGAAACAGAAGGATAAGCATTCCCTTTGAGACCAAATTTGTTTGCCATCATTTTCAATTCTTCAGCATATAGCGCCCGGGGAATGGCTGCATTGCAGAAATAATAGTCTGCATCTCTGGGCATCAAATTTAGTATGTTGTTATGTTTTTTATCAGACACCATACCAATCACTAAATGTTTTTTTATGCAATTGATTGAATCTATAATTTTTGTCAGTTCCTGCCAGGCATTTTCATTGTGTCCCATATCGCAGATCGTCAATGGCTTGTTATCTAGGATTTGCCATCTGCCAATGATGCCTGTGTTGTGCACAACATGCAACAATCCATCAGAAAGATGTTGCTCATCTATCTTCCAGCCTAACTGCTTTAATACTTCAACTACAGCAATGAGTACCTTAATATTCTTCATTTGAAAACTTCCATTTAAATCAGACTTGTATTGTATTTCTGAAGAATAATTCGGGATGATAATCCGAGCATTCATATTTTTTGCAGTTTTTGTGATCATCTTGATGGTGGCATCGCTGACTTCACCGACAATTACAGGAACATTTTTTTTTATTATACCTGCCTTTTCTCTTGCAATGCTTTCAATATCATTACCAAGATAATCAGTATGATCCAGACCTATTCCTGTAATGACTGAAAGCAGGGGAGTAATGACATTTGTAGAATCAAGTCTTCCTCCCATGCCTGTTTCGACAACTGCAATATCAACAGATTCTGAGGCAAAAAAATTCAAACACAGCCCCAAAGTCCATTCGAAAAAAGACAGTTTCAAGTCTTCTACGACTTGCCTGTGTTTATTGACAAATGATGTTACACTTGTCTTTGGAATTTCCTTCCCGTTAATTTTAATTCTTTCCCGGAAATCTTTGAAATGAGGTGAGGTGTACAAGCCGGTTTTATATCCAGATTCTTGCAGCACTGATGCAATCATATGTGCTACAGATCCCTTGCCATTTGTTCCTGCAATGTGTATGGATGGAAAAGCATTTTGAGGATTATCCAGATAAGAGCACAAGGCAATAGTGGAATGAATATCTTTTTTATATGCTGCTTTCCCCACCCTTTGGTACATCGGTAATTGTCTGAAAAGATAATCAAGCGTCTGTGGGTAATCCATAGCAGCGCAATAAGCTACTTAAGAATAAAAGTAAAAGAAATTTCTCCTAATTGTTCTTCGGGAGCATATAAGTTGGGATTAAACTTATATTGTAATGCAGCATTTCTTGCAACCTTCCAAAGATGGCGGTCTGCTGTTGTGCTTCCTTTCACTCCGGGAGTAGCTTCGACCACATTACCTTTTTTATCAACGATGATACTGACCAAAACCACCCCTTCTTTTTGAGATTTTTCTATCACTACAGGAGCAAAGACGAGACTTCTTCCATTGAGACGGTAGTGCCCATTTCCGGGTAAGGTACCTCCGATATGTGATTTGGAAGATTTAGAGCCATCTGGATTTCCCTGGTCCCCGGGTTTTCCGGTTTCTCCTTCATTCCCTCCTTCATTTTCTGATTTAGCCCACACATCATCAAGTTTTTTGTTGAATTCCTCTTCTTTCTGTTTTTTAAGTTCCTCTTCTTCTCTCTTCTTTTTTTGTTCTTCGTTTTCTGCCGGAGTTGTAATTACAGATTCTTCACTTGTCAAGGCAGTTTCTACATTCTCAGACTTGGTGTTTTCTTCGGTTGGAATAGCCAGGGATTCCGTTGCTTCTTTTGATTTATTGCCTTGCTGATCAGGTTGAATATCACCCATTCCTTCACTGCTTGTCCCGAAATTGATTAGAATACCTTGCTCAGGAGGAGGAAAGCTGTACGTCAAACCGAAGTATATAAATAGCAATGCCAGGATTAAATGGAATATAATTGTAGCAATTAATCCACGGGACTTATTTCTATCCTTTATAATTGCTAGTTCCATATTATTTGGGTGGTTTTGTTGCAAGTACGAGATCGTAATGATTTCTGTTTGCAATATCCATTACTTTAACAGCAAATTCAATAGGTACAGATTTATCTACGTGTAAAATAATACCAGGCTTATCAACATCAAGCAACAGATTATTCAATTCATTTTCAATATTCATTGCAGGTTCTTCCTGCCCGTTTACGAAATAGCGAAAATCTGAAGTAATAGTTACCGATGCATTCTGTTTTGCAGTAGTTTTTGCTGAACTTTCCGGAAGGAGAACATTCAGAGCATTCGGACTGATCATAGTGGAAATAATGATGAAAAAAATCAATAGCAGGAAAACTATATCTGTCAGTGAAGACATGCTGAATGCAACGCTTACTTTATTTCTTGTATTTAATCCCATTTTAATACATTAGACTCTTTCCTGCAAAATATCCATAAATTCAATTGTTGCAGATTCCATTTTATGTACTGCTTTTTCCACCTTAGCTACCAGAATATTGTATCCAATATATGCAATGATACCGATAACCAAACCTGCAACCGTGGTCACAAGTGCCTGCATGATTCCTCCGGATAATTGCCCAAGTTCCACGCTGTTGCCTGATGTGTACATCTCATGAAAGGTTCTTATCATACCTATTACTGTTCCCAGGAAACCAATCATAGGAGCGGCTCCTGCAATGGTAGCTAGTGTTGCCAGGCTTTTTTCGAGGTTGTATATTTCCAGTTTTCCAACGTTTTCTATCGCAGTGTTTACATCAGAAAGAGGTTTGCCTATTCGCAGTATGCCTTTTTCAAGCATCCTTGCAATAGGAGCAGGATTAGAGGAGCAAAGAGATTTTGCTGAGTCTGTTTTCCCATCATGGATAAAATCTTTTATCTGATTTAGGAAATTGGGTTGTTCTTTAGATGCTTTTTGTATTGTAAAAAATCTTTCAACGAAAATGTATATGGCAGTGAGAGATAATATTCCAAGAGGGATCATGATATACCATCCTGCATCGATGATTAGTTGCATGATAGATAAAGTTTCTTCAGTTGACTGTATGCTATCGCCTGCGACAGTTGCCAGTGTATCTTGTGCTAATGAGATTTGCAAAAACATAGATATATTTTAAATTATAAATTTTATAACTGAAATCAAGTCTATTTATTATATTATTGTTTCAAGAAAATAATACACTGCTATACCGGCTAGATAACCGGAAGTAGCCAGCAAACTGATCTTTTTCAGATACCAGATGAAATCGATTTTTAATATTCCCATGATCGCCACACCTGCAGCAGACCCAATAATCAAACAACTTCCCCCGGTTCCTGCGCAATAAGCCAGTAACTCCCAAAAAACATTGTTAACAGGATATCCAATACCTGCTATAACAGTATCAGTGATTTCATACATGCCCATAGCACCTGCAACAAGGGGTACGTTATCAACAACAGATGAAAGGAATCCAATCACCGTGTTGATGAAATAAATGTTTCCTATGGATTCGTTGAGAAATCTGGCTGTCAAAGCAAGATGGCCTGCTGTTTGTAAAGCCGCTACAGCCGTAAGGATGCCCAAGAAGAAGAACACACTGGGAGTGTCCACTTTTTGCAACACACCAACAACTGTAAGTTTGGTCCGATGCTGAATTTCTTTAGATCGGTGTATCACTTCTGTGGCTATCCAAACGACACTCAGTCCAAGTAAAATTCCCATATATGGAGGTAAGTGGGTAAATGTTTTAAAAATGGGAACAAAAAGCAGGGATCCGACTCCAAGACACAATAAAAACACTCTTTCAAAAGGAGTTGTTGGATCTACAAGGTGTTCACGTTCCAACATTCCCAATGGTCTTTTCACTTCACCTTTAAATGTAAACGTCAATATTATCAATGGAATAATAAGACACACAAGACTTGGAATAAGAAGTTGGGTTATTATACTCACAGTGGTTATCTGCCCACCAATCCAGAGCATAATGGTTGTAACGTCTCCGATGGGGGACCAGGCACCACCGGCATTCGCAGCAATAATCACTAACCCTCCAAACATCCACAAGTCTTTCTGGTCTTTCATCAGTTTTTTTAACAGAGCAGCCATCACAATAGATGTCGTGAGATTATCCAGAGCGGCTGACAGGAAAAATGTAATCAATCCAACAAGCCATAACAGCTTAACTTTATTGGTCGTTACAATCTTATCAGTTATGATACGGAACCCTTCATGAGCATCAACCATTTCAACAATGGTCATAGCACCAAGCAGGAAAAACAGAATACTTGATATATCTCCCAGGTGATGCATTAGTTCTTCATACACATAATGAGAAGTTACAATGGATGTTGTATCATCTGCACCCGGTTTGTAATCCAAAAGGAATTTTTTTAAATCTTCAGGATAATGCCCGGCATTAGCAATAAAGTCAGCGACAGATTGATTGATGTCAATACCGAAAATAGCGTCTGCACCAAGTATCAACATTGTCCAACAAATTACGCCTGTCAATAAAGCTGAGGAGGCTTTATTGACCTTAATTGGGTGTTCCAATGCTATTGCAGTATAACCTACCACAAAAACAACTACCATCATTATAAACGTCATATCTGCTATTTCTTAAGGATTCTTACTCAAATGGACTGTTCGTGTAGGGAAAGCAAAATCACTGCCATGTTTCGCCACAATTTCCATCACTTTATAATTAATTTCTTCTTTTATTTTTAGAAAAACACTCCAATCCATAGTATCAACAAAATACAATAACATGATATCCAAAGAACTGGGTCCAAAATCATAAAAGTGTACCTGTCCGTCCTGATTGGTATGAGGATGCTCATCTATGAATTGTTGCAGTTCGTTGACAATCGCTTTAATATCATTATCGGAAGTACCATACAAAACCCCAATTGTCTGGTCAACTCTTCTAAAAGTTCTCAATGTAAGGTTGTCGAGTTCTGCATCTATCATTTTCTTATTAGGTACTGTGACAAAACTTTTTTCCAATGTTCTTATCCTTGTGCTGCGAAATCCTACCTTTTCCACAGTACCTGTAATGTCTCCAATGTTTACCAGATCACCTACAGTGAAAGGTTTATCAAAAAAGATCGTAAACGAACCAAAAAGATTCTCCAGACTTTCTTTGGCAGCTAAGGCTAGAGCTAACCCGCCAATTCCAAGACCTGCAACCAATGATCCAATATTGATTTTAAATATTGAACCTAAAGCAATAAAAATTGCGAAAATAACAACGATGATTTTAAGCAATTCAATAAAAAATGGAATGATCTGGTCATCTTGTTTTGATTCGGTTTTTTTTGCACGTGTCAGCAGTATCAATCCTATGAAATCAACAATTCTGAGGCATATCCAAGTCAGGGTTGATAAAATAATTAATTGGTATAAACGATGGATGACCAAACGGACACCGAATACATCTTTTGGAGCAAGACTCCACTCAGAAGGAAAATCGATCCTGCTGAAAGCTAAATAGATGAAAATGAGCAATACCAACCACGAAATCGGCTTTTGCACCAATTTATAGAAATCTTTTTTAGAGAAACCGCTTGCGACTTTCCGCAATAAATTGAATAGGAGATTGCTTAATAATTTGGAAATTATTCTTTGGAAGATCAGACCGGCTAAAATTAATCCAATCAGCCAACAATAGGAACGAACAGTATTACCAAGAAAAGTTGTGTTCAGAAATGCGCTCCAATCATCCATTACTGCTATCTAAGAATCAGAGTGAGCAAATATAATAAAACGCAACAAGGTCAATGTTGCGAAATAAAAAAGTTATTCACCGTAAAAGCACTCCCATCCGAAAGTTTTTTGAGAACAGTTCCCTATCTGTTCTCAAAGCGATATAAACCGTGTACTCCAATTCTGTTTTCAAGAAAATAAGTTCCATTCGGGGATGAGTTCAGCTCGTTTTTACTGTTTGATTCTCTTGGTC
>CAZUDW010000058.1:0-18874 GCA_964619305.1 uncultured Flavobacteriales bacterium | reverse complement strand
CGGTTTCCACATTTAACTATTGGATTATTGTAGTCAAATAATAAAAGGGTAGAAGATTTAATCTCTGAATCCAACCATTACTGCAATGCATCCGCTTGAAAGAAGATCTGTCATTCCTTCAGGTTTAGGTACAACCACATTGATGATAAATTGTTGTGTGGAACGAACATTGAAATCCCACATATTGGATTCATCGTCAATACTACTGTGAATAATCTTGTTGTTATTATCTTTCACCTCAAAATATGTTCCGTCCAAAACATCATGATTACAGACAATCAAGCGATAATCTTGTCCGGAATAGAATGTCATTACCAACTCTGCATTCTCACCCTGGAAAAGGATAGTACTATTAAGCTGCCCGTTATAGATGTATGGGCTTAGGGTGGGTAAACATTTTTTTTTGGTAAAGTTACGACATTGGGAGAAGGCAGTAGATCCTGATAAAATCATCAAAGAAACTGCAAGCCCAAAAGAAATTGATTTGATCCTCATTTTACTCAATATATCGATTCCTTATTCCTGTAATTTTGGAGGTGATCTCATTAAGCAATTCCAAATTTAAATTAATCTTACTTCCTCCTCCAATAACAGTAATCTTTTGCTCTTTGTTTGTTGTTTGTTGTGTTTCATCTGAATTCACTTCTTCCAATTTATCATATGTTACCATAAGATCCTCCATGTCCTGAGTGAGATCATCCAAACTACCTTTTTTATAACTTTTTAGGAGAGAAATGAGATTTTCAAGAGAGTATTTCTGTTCGCCAATCATAATTAGTAAATCTTCATTTGGATTTGCTGTATCAATCAGATGGGTAGATATATACAATCCTTCGATCCAACCTCCGGCTAAAATCATTGCAGAGGCTTCTTCTCTTTCGTTTTCTTTCAGGTAACTATTAGCAATAAGATATGCATCAGCAACAATTTGTTCCACAGAATCCTGGTTATCTTTGTTGGCTTCTAATCTCTCCATAGTTTTTGAACTGAAAGCGCTAGAAATTCCCAGCTCTTCACAAAGTTTTTTCACCACTGCCATATATTGCATTGACTCCTGCGTCTGTTCAAACATGCTTACAATACTTAAGTCTGCGCCATAAACACCAAGGTTAATAGCTTTTGCTTTAGATGTTGAATAATTACTGAGATTGTCAACTGGATTTAAAACATCAGATTTAAATTTTGCCCCGGAACTCTTTATCATTGATGCTACTTCAAATGGCGAAGGGAGTGTGTAGAACACTTTTTGAGCTTGATCTAAATCCTGACTGGAATTGTTATCTGCTAATATAGAATCCAATTCATTATCAGAGGTAGTATCATTGCTATCGTTACAAGACGAAACAATTACACTTAAAGTGCTCAGTGTAATTATATATGCGAATGTTCTAATATTATTTTTTTTCATGTGTTAAATATTTATGATTTTAACATTCAAATCTATTAATAGAACCCGGATTTAGGTGTTTTTCGATGTCCAATTATCAATTTTACGCAACCTTCTTCTACAGCTTCACCCATTTGCGTTTTTCCTTCGGCACCAACAATAATTAGGAGTCGTTGTGTAGTGCTCATAGAAAAATCCCATTGTTGCGTGTTTTCATAGTTTTTATTATTAAATAATTCATCACCTTTCGAGTTCTTTATCCAAAATTTTAACTGACCAAGCTCTTCGTCTCCACAGAGAACAATTCTATAATCATTTCCTCTGTAAAAAATCATAGATAATTCAGCTTCTTCACCTGGTACCAATGGCGCTACTGTGAGCTGACCATTAGAGGTATAATCTTCCAGATCAATTTGTTTACATGCACTTCTTCCAAACGATTTACAAGGCAATGTAAAACTCTGGGCGTTAATTATTTCTATGCAGGCAATTGATAGGCATAATGCAAGTGAAGTTATTTTGCTTATATGGTTCATGCTATAATTGTTTAAGGTTCTATATACTTATTTCGTAATTCATCAGTAATTTGAATAATTTGACTGAGTTGATCTTTTGAAATTATAATTTCTTTTGTTGCTCCGATTGTTGTTACCCCTGTATGAGGATCAGTCTCAGATTTAGATGGGGTTTCAATCACTTCGAGCTTGTTAAATATTTCCTTTAGTTTCATTAGATCAGATAACACATCATCTGTGGATACATTCTTAGGATAAGTTTCGAGTAAAGCAATAAGATTAAAGAGGGAATATTTTTGTTCCGCAATTCTCTGCATCAGTTCTTTATTGGGATTTTCTTCGTTTATTAAACGGGTAGATAAATATAATCCTTCAATCCAACCGCCCGCAATTATCAATCCGGAAATGCTATTGCGTTGACCTTCTTTAAGAAAAGCATCTGCAACCCAATAAGATTCTGATATTATGTTTAACATAGAATCTTTACTATCAATGTTATTTTCAATTCTATTAATTCTGTTTTCATCAAAAGCTTTTGTGATTCCAAGTTCATCAGCCAGTCTTTTTGTACAGGAAACATAAAGCATTGATTCATGGGTTTGATCAAAAATACTCGTATAACTGAGATCAGTTCCATAAATTCCAAGATTTAATGCTTTGCTTTTAATTGTTTCATATTTAGAAAGATTATTTATTGAGTTAAGGATATCTTTATCATAAGATGCCCCGGCTTTTTTAAGAATAGACGCAGTTTCAATAGGTGATGGTAACATATAAAATATCTTCTTTGCTTTAGATAATTGCAGGTCGGAGTTTTGTTCTTCACTGATATTTCCATTTGGCAGAGAATCCTTCGACTCTATTTGTTCAGAACCACTATTGCTACATCCCATGTAAAACAGAGAAACAAGAGCAATCATGCTAACAGGTCTAAAAACAATGCGTACAGTTCTCATACTAAATTTCATTAATCCTTGTATAGCAGCAAAGGAACAAATATATGTAATTATTCAAAAACAAATTCAAAAAACAATTTTCAGATATTATCAATGAGCTTCCAACCAATTATTTCCAGTTTTCATCTCGATTATTACGGGTACTGATAGTGGTAGTGCTGTTTCCATGTAATTGTTTACTAAATTCATGACATCTTCCTCTTCTTTTCGGTATAAATCAAAAACAAGTTCATCATGAACCTGAAGAAGCAATTTTGATTTGAGTTTTCTTCTTTCAAATTCTTCATATATGTGTATCATCGCAATTTTAATCATCTCTGCAGCTGATCCTTGAATAGGGGAATTAATCGCTATTCGTTCTGCATGATTTCTTACTGTTGCATTAGAAGAGTTAATATCTTTTAAGTAATGTCTTCTCCCTTTTAGTGTTTCAACAAACCCTCGTTTTTTTGCAGTTTGTATGGATGTTTCCATATATGATTTTACTTTGGGAAATTTTTCGAAGAAATTATCAATTATTTCATGAGCTTCTGATCTAGGTATCTGAAGTGACTGAGATAATCCAAATGCAGTCTGACCATATGCAATACCAAAATTTACTGCTTTAGCCTTGCTACGCATTTCCCTTGTAACGTCATCAATAGAAATTGTGAATATTTTTGCGGCTGTAGCAGTGTGAATATCAATATTGTCCTGAAAAGACTGTATCATACCGGGATCTTTACTTAATGTCGCAATTATTCTCAACTCTATTTGGGAATAGTCAGCCGATAAAAGCACAAAGTCATCATTTCTTGGGATGAAAGCTTTTCTAATCAATCGTCCTCGCTGCGTGCGTATTGGAATGTTTTGCAAATTTGGTTTATCTGAACTAAGTCTTCCGGTGGATGTCCCAAGCTGATTAAAGGATGTATGTATCCTTTTTGATATTGGATTTTCCATCCCTGGAAGAGGATCAACATAAGTGTTTTTTAATTTCAGTAATTCACGGTAATCTAAAATCAAATCAATAATTGGATGCTTTGTTTTTAATCTCAACAGAATATCCTCACCTGTAGCATATTGTCCACTTTTAGTTTTTTTTGGATTTTTAACAATTTGCAAATGATCAAATAAAATTTCACCAACTTGTTTTGGTGATGAAATATTAAATTGTTTTCCTGCAGTTTCAAAGATTTTTAATTGAACTTTATTACTATCTTCTTCTAATTGGGCAGATAAATCATTAAGTGCATTGTGATCAATCCGGATACCTTCTGATTCCATGGCTGCAAGTACAGGAACCAACGGAGCTTCTATTTCATTAAATAATTTGTGACATTTAGAATCAATAAGTTTTGGGTTAAAAACCTCTTTTAATTGTAAGACAATATGGGCATTTTCGCAGGTATATTCTTTTATCTTTTCGAGTGGAACTGATTCCATACTTGATTGTTCCTGTTTTTTATCACCAATTAATTCTTTAATCGGGATGATGTTATAGTTCAGGTATGTTTGTGCTAAATAATTAAGATTCCTTCTTGTCATTGATGGTTCAAGTAGATGATGAGCAATCATAGTATCAAAAAATGGTCCATTAACTTTGACCCCATATCGATTAATTACTATTAAATCATATTTTAAATTAAATCCAATTTTTAGGGCTGAAGATTGAAAAATGGATGAGATCTCATGAATGATATTATTTGCTTCAACATGCCGAACTTCAAGATACCAAGCCTCGTTTTTCTTCCAACTGAATGAAATTCCCAGCAGTTCAGCTAAATTCGGGTCTTTGTTCGTTGTTACGGTATCAAAACTAAAACAATCTTGTTTCTTTAGTTCATTTACAAGGGTTTGACGTTGTTCAGAATTTGAAACTAGATGATAATGATTTGGCGTTGTAGCAATATTATTTGGAATATTCTTTTTATAATCTTCATTCTCTGTACTTATTTGAGCTGAATCGAAAAGATCGCCTTGACAAGAGGTTGATTTGCTTTGAAAAGTAGGTTGTGTCGTAAAAATTCTTTTTGATAATTGTCTAAACTCAAGTTTGTCAAAAAGGGATTTTAACAAATAAACGTTCGGATCTTTTATCTCACATTGTTTTGGATTTAAGTTTAAGGGCAGATCAATTTCAATTGTAGCTAATTGTTTAGACAGTATTGCCTGTTCTTTATATTCTGTCAGGTTATTTTTTAGTTTTCCTTTAAAATCATTCGTATGGGATAATATATTTTCTAGTGTTCCATATTGCCGAATAAGTTTTTTTGCGGTCTTTTCACCAATGCCAGGGACCCCGGGAATATTATCAACCTGATCTCCTTGAAGACCAAGTAAATCAATAATTTGTTTAGGATGATTTATTTCAAATTTATCGCATACTTCTTTCACTCCCCATATTTCAGCAGCATTTCCTGATTTTGATGGTCTGAACAAGAATGTACTTTCATTAACGAGTTGACCTAAATCTTTATCAAAACTCATAATGTATGATGTCAGATTAAAATCTTTTGCTTTTGCAGTAATTGTACCGATGATATCATCCGCTTCAAATCCTTCATATTCACTAAATGGAATATTAAATGCTCTTATGATATCTTTAATATAGTTTATTGAATTGACTATATCTTCAGGCATAGCTTGTCTGTTAGCTTTATATTCACTGTACATTTCAGCCCTTTTCGTTTTCCCTGGTGTGTCGAATGCAACTATCATATGAGAGGGGTTGTGATTTTTAATAACATCCAACAGGGTTGTTGTAAATCCAAAAATTGCTGAAGTGTTAAACCCTTGTGTGTTGATTCTTGGATTCTTTATAAAAGCATAGTATGATCTATAAATGAGAGCAAATGCATCAAGAACAAAAAGTTTATTCCCTAAATTCATAACATGGCCAAAATATCATTGTCGGGATTATCTCTCACAATAAATAGTTTCTAATACAACAGTTCCTACGGCATTCAACGTATTCACATCAATAATATTCAAATTGTCTTTATGCGTATGATGATAAAATCCAAAATCCTGTCTTTTTATATCATAATGTATGATGTCAATACAAGGAATTTGTGTTAATTCATTAATGTACAAATGATCATCAGTTAATCCCCCCATAGCTACCTCAGGGATGAAAAGGTCTTGATATCCTAATTTATCTGCAATATTCCATATTTTATTTACAACTTGCTCAGCATAATACATAGATGTGCCTTCCTTTGGGAAAATGGCATCAGATGAACCGACCATATCTAACAATATGCCGTACTCAGGAGAATATCCTGGAATAGGGGGATTTTTTGCCCAATATTGTGAACCGAGACACCAGGTATTCTCTTTCTTTTTCATCATTGTTTCTTGAGGTTGACCATAATCTTCAGCATCGAATAGGATAAAATCGACTCCAATATATGGTTTTAATTCAGTTATTGCTAAAATTCTGGCTATTTCCAGTAATACACCAACTCCACTTGCCCCATCATTTGCCCCGTCTATTGGTATGGTTCTGAGTTTTGTATCCCTGTCCGCATATGGCCTTGTGTCCCAATGCGTACATAGCATAATCCTCTTGTCTTTGTCTGGATCAAACTGGGCAATTATATTTTGAATTATAAGTCTTTTATTTGTATAGGATCTTACTTCTCCTTTTTGGATAATTACATTTAAACCATATTTCTTGAACTTATTTGCTAAAAACTGAGCACATTTGTCATGAGCATTTGTGTTTGGAACTCTGGGTCCGAAATCAACTTGTTTTTTAATTAATGCATATGCAGAATCACCATTGAAATTAGGAGATTTTCTCTTATATTGTTCAACATTTTGAGGTTCCTCTAATGGAATAACTTGTTTTTCGTTAATGCGTTTTGAATCATCACGGCAAGCACTAATCATTATAAAAGTCAGAATAAATAGTGCTAATTCAATCTTTATAATGCCATATAGTTTCTTCATGTGTGTCCTTGAGATTGATATTTAATGAAGATAATTTATCTCGAATCAAATCAGATAATTCAAAATCCTTATTGGTCCTTGCTTTATTTCTGAGATCAATTAATAGTTCGATTAATTTGGATGTAAGTTTATCGTCAATCTGAGATTGCTGGTCATTAGTAAATCCAAGGACATCAATGATAATTGTGTTTAAAAACGAGATGAGTGTTTTCTGGTCCTCACCACTTATAGTTTCTTTTCCATCATTGCAAGATTGGATCCATTTAGCACATTCAAAAAGATGAGCAATAGCAATAGGTGTATTAAAATCATCATTCAATGCATTAAAGATGTTCTCTATCAGATGAGAAATACTGCTTGTTGATTTTGCAGAAGGTTTTAATTCAGGAAGAAGCTCAAGAGCAGCCATGAGTCTTTTATATCCTTTTTCAGCAGCCAGCAATGCATCATTCGAAAAATCCAAAGTAGAACGATAATGAGCTTGTAGAATAAAGAACCTGATTGTCATTGGATTATAAGCTTTATCAAGCATTTCGTGTTTGCCAGAGAAAAGCTCATCCAGTGTAATAAAATTCCCTAGAGATTTACCCATCTTTTGACCGTTGATTGTTATCATATTATTGTGCATCCAATATTTAACAGGTTCTATATTATCCCCTGCTATTGATTGCGCAATTTCACAATCATGGTGAGGGAAAATTAAATCCATGCCACCTCCATGAATATCGAATTGTGGACCTAAATATTTAGTGCTCATTATAGAGCATTCTAAATGCCATCCTGGAAAGCCATCACTCCATGGTGATGGCCAACGCATAATATGTGTCTTCGATGCTCTTTTCCATAATGCAAAATCTTGTGAGTGTCTTTTTTCACTTTTCCCTTCTAACGATCTGGTCGCTGAAAGCATTTCTTCTTGTTTCCTTCCGGAAAGTTTCCCATAATTATATTTTTTATTAAATTTTTTAACATCAAAATAAACAGAGCCATTGATGACATATGCAAAATTGTTTTTAAGTATTTTCTCTATCAATTGAATCTGTTCAATGATATGACCTGATGCCCTGGGCTCTATGCTTGGGGGAATGCAGTTTAATTGGTTAAGATTTTTATGATAGTTTAATGTATACATCTGAACAATTTCCATTGGTTCAAGCTTGGCAATTCGAGCTTTATGTTCAATTTTATCTTCGCCTTCATCTTGATCATTCAATAGGTGACCAACATCTGTAATATTTCTAACATACCTCACTTTATATTTTAAGTAAGTAAGATATCTGAAAACAACGTCAAATGTTATAGCAGGTCTTGCGTGACCAAGGTGAGAATTACTGTAAACTGTTGGGCCGCAAACATAAAGTCCTACAAATGGATGGTTTAATGGTTCAAACTGTTCTTTTCTTCTTGTAAGAGAATTATATATCCATAGAGATTTTTTCATAAATGCAAATGAAATAATTCACTTAAAGAAAAACGAATATGTGAATATCTTTTTAGAAGTTCAGTAATAAGAATAAAAAAAGGTGGCATATGCCACCTTTTTTAAAAACAAATTATAAATCTATTCATCTTCAATCACTCCTTCGCCAACATAATGACCATTCTTATATATTTCTACTGATTGCAAAATCCCATCACTGTTATACTTGTACCACTTACCATTAATTAACCTGCCATTTTTGAAATATCCTTTTTGAGAAATTTGTTTGTTTTTATTGTATAATGTAGCTTCTCCAGTCCCATTGAAGTATCCTAAATTTGGTTTAACGTCTTTTTGAACGTTAGCAATTTTCACATCTTTATTAGTTGTCTCCTTTACCTCAACGACTTCTGTTTTTGGTTCAAAAGTTTTAGTTTTTCCCTCATCAATTATACCATTGTTAAAATACTTTTTTGATTTCACTTCTCCATTAGCATAATACTCTACTACTTCTCCTGCTTCTTTACCACCTGCCCAGTTTCCTTCTATCATTAACTGCCCGTTTTCATGATAATACTTTTGTGATCCATCTCTTTTTCCGGTAGATGTGAAATTGAATTCTTGTTGAATGTGACCATTTTCATGAAATCTTTTAAAAGAACCGACATTACGATTATTTTTCCAAACTCCTTCTTCCTGAACTTGGCCACTTGGATAAAAAATCTTATAAGGACCATTTGGCCTGTTATTGGAAAATGTTATTTGATTTTGAATTTCACCACTTGGAAAATATTTTGTCCATTCTCCCGTTTTCCTGTTATCTTTATAGTTACCTTCTTCAACCTTTGCATTATCTGCATATCCCGGCAATTCTTTCATGCTGCCAAAATATATCCAATGCCTTTGTTTTAAGTTATTTGCGTCAACAATATTTATTGTGTCTCCCTGATATATCTGGAATTGTTGCCCAATAGCAACATTAAAAATAAGTACACAAATATTAAAATATAACATCTTCATCGTATATGTGTTTACCCACATCATATCCCCTATAAATTTCAACAATACACTGCACTTAATATGCGAATTTAATAAATTAGCAAATAAATTAACATAATATTTTAAGAATTAGATAAATAGCCTATAATTATCGATAAACAACTTTAAAACAGCAAGTCTTACGATCATTTTATTAGTATAGTTACAGTGGAATAACTTGAAAAATGATAATAATAGAGATAGTTATCTTGTTTTTCTTTAAAATATTAATTGGCTTGGTTTAAGTGATATAACATATCTGTTACAAAATTTTCCAAGTTGAATTCAGCATGCCACTGCCAATCTTTTTGTGCAAATGAATCGTCAATACTCTCTGGCCAGTTATCAGCAATTTGTTGGCGAAAATCTGGTTTGTAATCTATCCTGAAAGTGGGGATATGTTTTTTAATTGCCATAGCTAATTCATCTGGTGAGAAACTGATCCCTGCAATATTGTAGCTTGTCCTGATTTTAATTTGTTCAGTAGAAGCATTCATTATTTCAATCGTTGCTCGAATGGCATCACTCATGTACATCATTGGTAAAATTGTGTCTTTTGAAAGGAAACAACAATAACTGCCGTTTTTTAATGCATCATAAAAAATTTGAACCGCATAATCAGTAGTTCCTCCACCCGGAAGGGAGACATACCCTATTAATCCTGGATATCTCACACTTCTGACATCTACATCAAAATTCTGAAAATAGTAATTGCAGAGATTTTCACCTGCAACTTTTGTTATGCCATAAATAGTAGTAGGTTCAGTAACAGTTATTTGAGGAGTAAATATTTTGGGAGAATTAGGGCCGAAAACAGCTATTGAACTTGGCCAAAAAATTTTTTTAATAAGTTTTGTTCTGCCAAGCTCAAGAACATTAATCAACCCTTGCATATTTAATTCCCATGCAGTTTGAATATTTTTCTCTGCTTTTGCTGAGAGTAATGCAGCAAGAAGATAAATTTCAGTAATCTGATATTCTTTAATAACAGAAATTAATGCATCATTGTCAAGTATATCTAATTTTCTAAATCTGCAATAACAAATATTATTTTCTTTAATATCAGCACAAATAACATTTTCAATCCCATTATATTTGATTAATTTAGACGATAACTCCTGTCCTACCTGCCCATTGGCTCCAACTATTAATATCTTTTTCTCAGCCATCTTTTATCTTCTGAACAAAATTATTTATATTTTTCAAAACATCTATTATGTTTAAAATATATTAAATCCAATCTCCTTTTTTAATTTGCAGATGTGGAAGAACAAATAAAGGAAAAACTTAAAAAAGGAATAGCTCCTGATAACTTTATGAGGAGAATCGGCCTCTTCTCTGCTACCACTATAGGTGTTGGTGCGTTAATGGGTGGAGGAATTTATGTTTTAATTGGTTTTGCAACTGATATTGCCGGACCTTCAATCTGGTTATCATTTATATTGTGTGGAGCGATGGCTTTCCTCACAACACTTGTTTTTTCAGAATTGGGCTCTAAAATTTCGGTAGCTGGTGGTGGGTATGCATATTCCTATGCTTCACTGGGAAATATTGGTGGCTTCGCAACTGGATGGTTTCTTGCTTTAGGAAGCGTTTTTGCTTGTTCTCTATATGCTCTTGGTTTTGCTAATTATCTGTTTACCTTTTTTAGTAGCAGCGAATCTGATGTGTTTGTTAAAATAGCAGGTAGCTTTATAATTGTTTTATTGACAATTATTACCGTAGTTGCCTCTGAAAGCAATAAAATACAGGCGATTTTTACTTGGGGCAATGTACTGATTCTACTTATTCTCTGCACTGCTTCATTTTTTAAATCAGATGCCTCAAATCTAACTCCGGTTTTTCCTAATGGGTTGAAAGGAACTGTATCTGCAATTTCAGTGATTTATTTATCGTATTTTGGGTATCAACTTATTGCCAATAATTCAATAGAGATTAAATCCCCGGAAAAAATTGTGCCTAGGGCTATGCGGAATTCTATGATGATTGTATGGATCATTTATGTGATAGTGGCTATTGCTGCAATTTCTGTAATACCCTGGAAAGAACTGGCTTCTTCTGATACCCCATTAACATTGGTGGCAGAAAATGTGTTTGGTGGTTATGGCTGGATTCTTATTTCTTTTGGTGGTGTACTTGCTTCTGCCGGTGCACTGAATAGTACACTTTCTTCTCAGGGAAGACAAATCTATGCTATGGGAAAACATCGATTTTTTCCTGATATTCTTGGTAGTTTATCAAAAACGACTAATACCCCGGCTGTAGCAATTATAGCCGGAGGGGCAGGTGCAACAATAGCTATTTGGTTATTGGATATGAAGTTCATTGCCAAGTCTGCAAACTTCTGTTTGCTTGCATCGATGATACCGGTATCGCTTGCCTTGAGAAAATTTTATAATTCTGGTGAAATACAGATGCCAAAGTACTTATTAAAAAGATTCATTCCGGAATTAGCATTGCTGGCTAATATACTGATGATCTTTTCATTGGATTGGGTCTCACTTGTATTTGGACAACAGTTAGCTCTTATTGGAGCGCTTATTTTTCTTTTTTATTCAAGAAAACGGGAAAAACGTTCAAAGAATGCATATCATGTCGTTCTTTCAGACGAAAAAAAAATATCATTCCCACTATTTGGAGTTGGAAATAAAATTCTGATGCCAATGGCTAATCCCGAACATCAAAGGGTACTTTTTATGGTATCAAATGCTCTGCTTTCATTTAATGGCGGTGAAATCATTGCCTTATCAATAGCAAAAACTCCTGAAAATAAGGATATGGATGAAGCTATGAGTTGGGCTGAGGATTCAATAAAAATCATCAGCAGGAGTGCAGGTTTCGCTCGTGAAGCCAACATTGTTATAACACCTATTATTAGAGCATCAAGTGATGTCGCAATGGGAATAGTTCATGCTGCCGAAGAAGAAGGTTGTAAACTAATTGTAATGGGTTATAATGAAACTAAGCAAAATGATTATAATTCAATAATGAGCAAGGTGCTTAACAAATCAAAAACAGATGTTATTTTTCTGAATTCACCTAACAGGGAAGCAGTATTAAATCCTAAAAAAATAGCTGTTTCTTTAGCCGGAAGAATAAATCTTGATTTGATGGTTGCCCTAGCTAACTCTTTAGCTGAATCAAATAATAGCCAAATATCTTTTTTAAGTATTCTTCCGGAAAAGTTTAACTATACACAACGTTTGAAGGCAGATCGTGTATTGATAGAATCTGTTCAGAAACTCTCAGCAAATATTTTGTATAATGTCAAATTACTTAAATCTTCAAATCCTTTGGAAGAATTGATCCGGCAATCCGAAGATTTCGATCTGTTGATTGTTGGTGCAACAAAATCAAAATTTAACAAAAAAGAGAAAATAGGTGATTTCGCTGATCAGATTTCTGTTAGAGCAAAGTGCGATGTAGCTGTTGTACGATCATTACCAGTATATAGAAAAATACTTAGAGTTGTTTAATGCCTTTAAGTGATTTGATTGTATCAACCACTCCTTCTGATGGTCTTTTAGCATTAACGTCTATGATATTACCTGAAGGATCTATAAGTATAAATCTGGGAATACTTTTTATATTGTAGTTTAAAGCAAACTCTGAATTGAAGCCATTTGCATAAAGTTGTATACCAGAAAGCTCTTTATCATTAAGAATCTTTTTCCATGCGTTTTTATCAGTATCTAAAGAGATTCCAATAATCTCAATGTTATAGCTTTTAAGCTCTTCTTCAAGTTTTTTTAGATATGGTATTTCTTTTTTACAAGGGCCACACCAACTTGCCCATGAATCTATATATACATATTTTCCTTTAAAATTATGTAGAGAATATTCCTTGCCTCTGCTATCTGCATAAGTAAAATCCGGAGCAGAATTACCTGATTTCAGGTCTTTCCAAAGCTCAAGTTCATTGTGGACTGATTGTCTATACTTCTCATTATTGCAAAGACTATCTAAATCTAAGATCAAATTGTCGATACCTTCAGTTCCAGTATATTTTATATGTTGTATTAATAATGAAGCGTAAAGAAAATCCTGAATATTTTTATTTAGTATTAAAGTGCTTTTTACTGCTTTCCATTTCCATTGGATATCATCTCTTGAATTTTCACTTTGTGAAGTATCTTTAATTCGGGCTGCTTTATAATTAATCAAATCCATGAAATATGTTCGATACGGGGCAACTTTTAAAAGATCCGGAACAGAATCATTCAATAACATATAATTATTTTTTACATTTTTTAATACCTGCAATTCTTTATTTGAAAAATTCCCATGGTATAAAATGTATTTCAGAAAATCATCAGCCCACTGATAAGTGATTGATGAACGTTCCATGTTTTTAAATTCCGGAGATATTTCTTCATCAGAACAAAGTGATAGAAATTCTTTTTCAATGGTTTGTCGTAGTTGCAAATTCTTTTTTAAAAATAAATCAGGCTCAAACCCATAGAAGGAGTCGAAGTCCCCTTGTAATTTTTCATTTATCAGATATTTTGAAGCAAGATAATTATTGACTTTTGCTCCTTTGCCTTCAAATTTGAGAGATTCATCAAATTCTTCTGTGTTTAGCTGAACAAATAAATCAAAGCCCGTTTCAAGATAAATTATTGAATACTCTCGTCCATGCTTGAAGCGGTAATACCCATTCAATGGAAGTTCAAATTCAAGTTTAAATTCTCCATTCATGTTTACATCTGCAGTATAACATTCACTATCGGGTAGAAATACATCCGGGGAAACGCAAATGACATCTGATGCAGGATTGCTTATTTTTCCTGATATTGTTACATTACCTGCAAATAAATTAAGTGAAACTATGATAAATGATATGAATCCGAACGTTTTTATTCCTGAATGAAACATCACATATATTTTAATAAAAATTTTAACCACAATGCAGATTGGGACTATTTAGTTGAGTTTGTATTTTCTGCTTTTTGAATGCGTAAAAATAATTCATTTAGTTGAGTTTCCGATATCTCAGAGGGGGAATCTATCATCAAATCTCTGCCGGCATTGTTTTTAGGGAATGCAATATAATCGCGAATTGAATCTGAGCCACCAAACAAAGCCACTAATCGGTCAAATCCAAATGCAATACCGCCATGTGGAGGAGCGCCATATTCAAATGCATTCATTAAAAATCCAAATTGCTTTTGGGCATTCTTTTCAGTAAACCCTAGCAGTTTAAGTATTTTCATTTGTAAACTTCTATCATGAATTCTAATTGATCCACCTCCAATTTCTATCCCGTTAATAACCATGTCATATGCCATTGCAGTTACTTTTTCGGGAGCAGATTCAAGCAGTTCAATATCTTCACTTTTTGGAGCAGAAAATGGATGATGCATGGGTGCCCACCGGTTCGCTTCAATATCCTTTTCAAAGAGAGGGAATCCTGTTATCCAAAGTGGCGATATGTTTTTGTCTGTTCTAAGTTGCAAGCACTTTCCAAGTTCAAGTCTAAGTTCACCAAGTGCTTTTTGCGTTTTAATTTTATTGCCACTTAATATCAAGATGAGATCACCAGCATTTGCATTACAAGAATGAGCTAATTTTAGCAATTCAGAATCATTATAATAATTTTTATTAATAGAAGATTTTATACTCCCATTAGTATAATATTTTATATAAATCAATCCTGATGCACCAACTTGTGGCTTTTGTACGAATTCGGTTAGCTTATCTAATTGTTTTCTTGAATAATCAGCACATCCGGGAACAGAAATAGAACCCGAATATTCGTTTTTACTAAACACAGGAAAATCACTCTGTATTACAATCGGAGAAATATCAGTAATAGGCATTTCGAAGCGTAAATCCGGTTTATCCGACCCATATTTATTGATGGCGTCATGGTAATCCAATCTTTTAAACGATTGAAGATCAATATTTAAAATTATTTTATAAAGATGCCTGATCATACCTTCAAAAACATTCAGAATATCTTCCATTTCAACAAAGGACATTTCGCAATCAATTTGTGTGAATTCTGGTTGCCTGTCCGCTCTTAAATCTTCATCTCTGAAACATCTGACAATTTGAAAATACCTGTCAAATCCTGCCACCATTAAGATCTGCTTAAATGTCTGTGGAGACTGTGGTAGAGCATAGAATTGTGTGGGATGCATCCTTGAGGGAACTACAAAATCTCTTGCACCTTCAGGTGTGGATTTGATTAAAAAAGGAGTTTCTATTTCTAAAAAATCTAAAGAATCAAGATATTTTCTAACTTCAAGTGCTAATGTATGCCTTAAATGTATATTGTGTTGACAAGGAGGTCTCCTCAAATCAAGATATCTATATTTCATCCTGATTTCTTCGCCACCATCCGTGTTATCTTCTATCGTAAATGGTGGGATAGAAGCAGAATTAAGTATTTCCAAATGCTCAACATATATCTCAATATCACCAGTTGGCAAGTTTGGGTTTTTACTCTCGCGTTCAATGACCCGGCCTGTAACTTTAATAACGAATTCCCGACCTAACTTGTTGGCTTGTTTGTATAGATCAGGGTTGGTGATTTCATTAAATGAAAGTTGGGTTATTCCGAATCTGTCTCTTAAATCAATAAAAATAAGACTACCAAGATTTCTGTTACGCTGTATCCAACCACATAATGTAACCTGCATATTTACATCCTGAATCCTTAACTCTCCGCATGTGTGTGATCTCAACATTGATTGTAATTGGTTGGCGAAATTAAGCATTTATCTTTGCATGATGATACAAAAGATGAGTGATGAGGAGTATATGCGCAAGGCTTTGGCCGAAGCTCAAAAAGCATTTGAGCAGGATGAAGTTCCAGTAGGAGCAATCATAGTTTGTAGAAATAGTATCATTGCAAAAGCCCATAATTTATCGGAGAAATTAACTGATGCAACTGCTCATGCTGAAATGCAGGCATTTACTGCAGCTTCTGAACATCTTGGAGGAAAATATCTGGAAGAGTGTACATTATATGTAACCTTAGAGCCTTGCACTATGTGTGCAGGAGCAGCATATTGGACACGTATAGGTGGGATAGTTTATGGAACATCAGATGTTAAATTTGGATACAGTAAACTCTCAGATAAAGTGTTATACAAGAATACAATAATTAGAAGTGGTGTGCTGAAATCGGAATGTTCTTCTCTTTTAAAAACATTTTTCAATCTAAGGAGATAGGATTTACGTAATTAATTAAAAAGAGTAAAGAATTATGTATCCTCCTGAAATTGTACAACCCATGAAAGATGAATTAATCGATCTTGGGTTTGAAGATGCCAGCACTGCTGATAAAGTAGATGAATTATTGAGCATGGACAAAGGAGTTGTACTGGTTGTGATTAATTCTGTCTGTGGATGTGCGGCAGGTGGAGCAAGACCGGGTATAAAGCTTGCTCTAAACCATTCAAAAACACCTGATAGGTTGGTAACGGTCTTTGCTGGTTATGATGTTGAAGCTACACAAAGAGCAAGAGAATACCTTTTGCCCTATCCTCCTTCCTCCCCATCCATTGGAGTTTTTAAAGATGGAAAGTTGGTTTATATGTTGGCAAGATCGGATATCGAAGGACGATCTCCTGAAATGATTGCTAACAATCTTAAAGATGTTTTCGATGAACTTTGTTAAGCATCAGTTATAATCTGTGCTTATACAGGTTTTTGGTTGGAAAAGGTGGCATATGTCACCTTTTTTTAATTCAGATCATATAATTTAATCAGAGGATTTTGTATTGCTTCATATACTTTATTTTTTATTGATAAGACATCATTATCGTTTCTCATTTCGCTGGGATAGATTGCTTTATGTACAACTATCCTTGAAAATCCAGGTCGGGCATTCCCTTTTAATAATTTTGTTCCCTGGAGAAGTTTCCAGTTGTTGAGGAAAGTAACAGGAACAATTGGCACTTGTTTTTCTACAGCAAGTTTGAATGCCCCATTTTTAAAAACTTTCATTTTTGGTACTGTATGTGGAATTGTTGCCTCAGGAAAGATAACAATAGGAATTCCTAAGTCTAAAATTTCACTTGCTTGTGACATAGCTTCTTTTACACCGGAAGTGCTATTCCTTGCAACAGAAATATCCATCTTTCTGATGAAGAAAATATTAAACAATGGCCAACTTTCTAATTCTTTTTTGCCCATCATCGAAAAATATCGCGGAAAAATAATGTACATCATAAAAATATCTATGTAAGAACTGTGGTTCGGACAGATGATGTAGGGGCTTTTCGGTAACGGACCTTTCATCTTAATTATTGGGAAGACACCAACCAATGTACATACAACAAAAACAAATGCTCTCTTCAAATAAAAAGCATATTTAAACCAAGTCTTTTTTCTTAATGCCAGGTAGAAAAAAGGATAAAACAAGATCAGGTTCAAACAGAACAAACTAAGAAAATACATTTTCCATAATGCACGCGGAAGCCATAGTAATGCGTTCATATTGCAAAAATAGAAATTAGCATTTCTAATCGTATATCTAAACCAAATCAATATTGATTTCATTTAATTGAGCAGATCATTAAGGGATTATTAATTTTGGCATGATAATTAAACAAACATGTCTCGAATACTTACAGGAATACAACCAACGGGAGTTCCTCATTTAGGGAATATATTGGGTGCTGTTATCCCGGCTATTGAAATGGCCAATAGGAAAGATAATGAAGCCTTTTTGTTTATAGCAGATTTACATGCCCTCACTTCTATAAAGGATCCTGTAATAAGAAAGCAATTCACATATTCTGTTGCTGCCACCTGGATTGCTTTCGGCCTTGATATAAAAGAAAATACCTTTTACAAACAATCTGATGTTGCTGAGGTGTGTGAATTGGCCTGGATATTAAATTGCTACACACCTTATCCTATGTTGGCTAATGCCCATTCATTTAAAGATAAATCTAGCCGGTTAGCTGATGTGAATGCAGGATTATTTACCTATCCTGTATTGATGGCTGCCGATATTCTATTATATGATGCTGAATTTGTTCCTGTTGGTAAAGATCAGAAACAACATCTTGAGATCACACGGGATTTAGCGAAAAGTTTCAACAACTCATATGGAGAAATCTTTACAATTCCAGAGGGTAAATATTCTGAATCTACTATGCTAATACCCGGAATTGATGGGAATAAAATGAGCAGTTCATACGGGAATATCATTGATATATTTTTGCCTGAAAAACAATTGCGAAAACAAATTATGAAGATTGTAACGGACAGCATACCTCTAGAAGAACCTAAAAATCCTGATAACTGTATTGTGTTTAAATTATTTTCTTCCATCGCTTCAGCAGCAGAAATAAAAGAGATGCGGTTTAATTATCTCAATGGTGGCTATGGTTACGGAACTGCAAAACAAGCACTGTTTGATGTTATTATGAAGAAGTTTGCAACTCAGCGAACTTCTTATAATGAATACATCCGGAATAACAGTATAATAGAGGAAGTGCTTGAGCAAGGGGCAGAAAAAGCCCGGAATGTCGCAACTTCAGTGCTGCAAAGAGTAAGAAAGAGTCTATTATTATAGATGTTAAGCAATTGATACTTTTCTTACTATATAAAATCAAAATACACACAGAATTTATATAGTTATTGTTACTGTTCAGGTCGCTAT
>CAZUDW010000057.1:0-18913 GCA_964619305.1 uncultured Flavobacteriales bacterium | reverse complement strand
CGGATTGTGGACTGCAAAAACAAAATCCATAAAATAAGAAAATTTTTTATCAAACAGACAAAAGTCAAAAAGCAAATGGTAAAAGTGGGCAGATGTGGGTAGCAAATTATGTTTTGAAATTGATTTCATGCTACTTCTTGTTTTAGCTGGAATATTTAACGCATCAATAAAAAGAAAAATTCATTTGTATGGAGTTACCTCTTGTATCTTTGATAATGAGGCTTCCGGTAATTATCGGGATACAATCTGAAATATTGTCAGGAATGAGTGTATTGCTAAGTTCCGGTAAATTGGAATGAACATGACAAGAAAGTCTTTATTATATTAGGGTCGTTAAATCCTGAAATAATCGTGCTTGGGATACTGTAGCATATTATTTATGTTTACTTTTATAGATTCGTAATAAAAAAGAAATGAAAAACCGGATTTTGATATTGTTTATATCGCTGAGTTCACATGGATATATCTGTGCTCAGGACAGTGCCTTTGTTCCTGATTTTTACTTTTCTGTACAGGGTGCGCCTGTTGTGTCTTACAGGTCAATATCAACAAAATCAAGTGATGTGGTTTATCTCACATCGAGTATGGAAGCACGTCAAAAAATGAAAACAGGATATTCTTCCGGTTTAAGAATGACATATCACTTTAAAAAATGGATGAAATTTGAAACAGGTTTGGAATTTTGTGATCTTGGCTATAAAGAAGAGGTTGAACAATTAACTTATGGAATTCAGGACCAGGATCTTCCGATTTCTGCTAAGTCATTTACTCATTTCCAATATTTAAAAATTCCATTGTTATTGCAATATTCATTCAACCCGCGGATACCAATGGTATTTGTTTCATATGGGATAAACGGGTATTGGCTGGTGAAGCAAAATACGACTACAATATTTAAATATTCGGATTCCATTGATAGGGGTTTTAATGAAAACGGAGATAAAAGTGATTTCAATAATATTTGCTTTTCAGCTTGTGTGGGTGTTGGTGTTTACAGTTCTCTGAATGAGAATAAAACATGGTATTCTAAAGTTGAGTCTTTTATGAGTTATTTTCTTACTTCTGCATCAACCTCAAACATTAAAATGAGATTATATTATTTTGGTCTTAATGTCGGGATAACAAGAAAATTTTGATGAAAGCACTAAATCAGAATAGCTTACTTGCACTGCTCTTAATTATCATAGTTGCTAATGCCTGTTCCAGGTATGAAGTATTGGATAATACAAGCTCATTACCTCCCCTGCCGTTAATCGCCACAAAAAACAATGTGACGCAATTACCTTTGGGTTCTGATCCGAGATATGGATATTATGATAAATACATCAATGCTTATATTGATGATTATAAAACGGGCATCCCGATAATAAGTACTGATGAAGTTGAAGACGAAGCATTGAAAAATGTAAAAGCTTCAGTTCAGGAGATATTATCATCAAATACAGAGCTGAATAAGGCAATAGTTAAACAGGGAGGCATGTTTGTTATTCTTGATGAGAATGAGAGCGTTGCTGATAATATTGCACTTGTGGAAAGAGCAGGCAGCACATCCGGGTTAATAGAAACCGGTATATGTTACCAATACAGCGACAATTACAAAGGTAAAGAAGAAAGTGTCGGGAGTATCGGGCAATTGATTTTTAGGGCGGGACTTTATTCATACGACTCTCTGGTGTATAATTCTGTTTTTAGTGTTGCAGATTCAGCTGAATCCAGTGGGATATATCATCCTGAAAATACATGGGATCAGGAACAAAAAACAGAGAGATATTTTACGATTGGAGTTGAGGTGTGGTTTGGAATCTGGAAGGGTTATCCAAGTGCAGATAATGGGAGATATGATGTTGTTTCAAGAACGTTGATGGAAACGAAAGACACGAACTTATACAACATTTTGAAGAAGATATTTATTGAAAAAGACTGGAACCCATGCAATCAATAATATGATGTAAAAGAAGATAACAAAGACATTAATTCTATATTATCTCCAGGAAGTTGCGGGAATTGATTTCTTTAAATGCTGGATTGTGAAGCTGGAAGTAGTTCAAAAGTGCCTGAAGTAGTTTTGATCTGCTCGAAGAGGATAAATGTGACATCTCTAAGTCATAGAATTCCATATTTAAAAATTTAAAGAGGAGAGCAGATAAATTTTCGTCCAGGAAATATTGATGCGAAGGTGATGAGGAAAGGAAATTGCCGTTTTTAAGATCAAAAAAACGATTTGCATTATTCTTGTCAATCAAAGGAAAAAACCCTAGAAATTTTGTTAATTTAATCAGGAAAAGAATATGAAAATCAGAAGATGGATTTTTATCATATTTTTCTATGCTGTTATGAATAAAGTTAAAGAGTTCCTCATCGGCAAAGGATTCCGATAATGATTTCAGTAAAACTTCTGCCAGGAAGATCATTATTGCATTTCTGACAACGTTATTCTTGTTTACGTAAGAGAAATAATCCGATCTTAATTCTCTTATCCGCTGAAGGCCTCGATCTTCTTTGATATCAGCCACAAAATCAATAATGGACATAGGTTGCAGAAGCAGGATTTTTACCTTGTTCTTTTTATTTCTGGAATTATGGACTAAATATGATTGAAGTCCAAAGTGGTTCGTAAATATTTTGACAATAGAGCTATTATCTAAATATTTAAATCTATGAAGTACAATACCTTTACAACTTCGGATCATTGATCAGGATAATATGAAAGATGTAAACCTCTGAGATTAGTTGATAAGCAAAATTTTAGCAACATTAGTTTTAGACCCATTTGAGTTTGAAACAAAAACCAGATAAACTCCTGTCTTTGCTTTCTGTCCTGTAAAGTTTTTTCCATCCCAGATAGCTTGTCCTCCTTCGGCAGTTGTTTGATAGACAAGGACTCCATTTTCGTTTGTAATTTTAACAGATGAGTTAGCGACAAGACCTTTAATTGCAATTGGTCCTTCATAACCATGATAAACAGGATTAGGAAAAACTACTACATGGTTAAAATCTTCCGCTCCTTCGGTCGCAGAACCACGAAATGATAAAAGCCCATTAACTGTACCAATAAAGACTTCACCGCTGATCTGATCAATTGCTATGCTGGTGATTGCATCAGAAAATAACGGACTGTTATCGGTTGTGAAATGATAAATTTCTTCTGTTCCGTCAGCAGACATTAAAAACACACCACTATTTTGAGTTCCCATCCATTTTCGGTTAGCCCCATCAACTGCAATACATGTTACTATTTCGGTTTCCATTAGCAGTTGTGTATATCCATCCTGCTGCACTAAGATTTGTTCAGCATCAAAATTATCACCGGAGAAGACATTACCCGGGGAATAAAAAACGGCAATTCCCTTGTCTGTGCCAACCCAAATTTCTCCGTCATTGTCAACAGCAATACTATAAATTTCTGCAGAGGGCAAATTTCCATTGCCGGCAATTGTATTTAATACAATTGCCTGATCATCATTGGTATTGGTAAGAGTATTGTTATCATTAAAAACGAGCAAGCCCTCTCCAGCAGCCAAAACGACCCATTTTTGACCGATGTTATCAATTACCAGATCCCTTATTCTTTTTTTTGATGCCGACAAATACGAAGAAAAATCATAGGAGTACCAACTGTTGTTTGCATCTTTCACCGTAACACAGTTTGTTATGCCTGTGTTTGTTGCCCATAGATTATTGTTGTTATCAAAAAGAAGTTTTGTGACACCAATCCAATGAAATGACTCGAGGGAATGCAAAGAACTGTTTGTCTCAGAATATTCTGTAACATACTTATCATCGTAAAACTCTAAAATGCCATTACCAAGAGTTCCACAATACACCCTTTTATTATCTTGAGGATCAATGGCTAAAGCAACAATATCAAAAATCGTATCAAGTTCCGGGGTATTGTCTTTTGAAATAACATTCCATTGCGTGCCGTCAAAACGCGAAAATCCATCCTGATTCCATATATTACCAAAACTACCACTTATACCACCTGGAGCAACAACAACATTACCACCATCAGCGGTGATAAAATGAGAGTTAATCGAGGCTGGCCCATTAGGTATATAGAAGGAATTATTCCAGATATTCCAGTTTTTGACAAGTCCCTGACGTTTGTCTGCAACCCACAAAGTATCCCCGGCTCCAAGAATAGCGCTTGCGGGTTTTGGGCTAAGTGTACCATAAGTCCAAAGCGAGTTGGTTACATTCCACTCATTGTCATAAACTTCAACCTTCCAACTTTTAGATATCACTATTTTATCTTGATACACTTGAAAATCTTTATGTGAATCATTTGGGAAATTCGTCATTAATTGCCATGAACCATTATTGTAATAATAAATTGAATCAGAACCATTTGAAGGATTCTGATAATTCACATAAATCTTGCCGTTAAAGAACTCTGCAAGATTATATATACCATCGGGTACAGTTATAGCAGATTGTTTTTGCCAGTTGTTATAGTCAGCAAGGTTAGATCCAGACATTGAAGCAACATAAATGCCGGCATTTGTAGCAGCATATAAATTGTTTTGATCGGTTGCGATATCATTAACTTTTAAATAATTGCCCTGCGGCCCTATCAGGTAAGTATCTTTAATTTCATAATTATCCATATCCAGAACCACTATTCCAAATCCACAGGATAAATAAGCTAAATCATTATAGAACATAATATTATAGATTCCTTTATCGGAAATAATATTACTGCGTTTAATATCTCCCATATTATATACCAAATCATTTTGAATGAAATCTATATTCCCATTTGAATAGGCAATAAGCAAAGTATTAGATGGCTCATGGTATTTAATTATATTAATTCCAATATCGGATAATCCATTAATTTTACTTAAACGTTCAAGGGTTTCGTCAGATTTATGGTATATAAAAATATCATAGGGCGTAGCACAAAAAATCCTATTAGGTGACTCAGCAAGAGATACAGTCTCTTTGTATGGCAAATGGTCTCTCCAATTATCAATAGCAATTCCTTGAGCAGTAGTATTTAGGACGGAAACAAGAGAAATGCCCCAGCAAATAATCTGATTAATAGTTATTTTGTTGTATGCCATTTCTTGTGAAAAACTAACAAATATCGTAATTATTGTAGAGAGGATTCATTTGTTTATCAAAATTAATAATTAGTAATAGCTGAATCAAGACGATTCAAATGAATAATAGTCCAGTTTTTTAAGTATTGTAATTCCTGATTAAAATCAGCATTGTCAAAATAATTCTGATCATCAACAGGCCACAGCTCAAAATTTGCTTGTATGTAAGGGCGTATATAATTAGAGTTATTATTTATAATATTGGTTATGTTTTCAACAGATAGAATACCTCTCTCTTTTAATTCGTGGTATCTTCTTTTAAGCCTGTTTTTATAATTAAAGGCATTTAATTCCATCAATCTTTTAATTAGAAATATCTTCTTTGTATTAAGCATTTCATATGGATTAAGTTCACCATCACCGTCTCTTCCAAAAGAATGGTCATAGTCCCAAGGGGCTATTCTCATTGGACTTGAAAGGGATGGCTTATAAAGGTAGAAGTTTTTTTTCATGCCATCTCCATTATTTGTTACCATCAATAAAATTTGCCAATCTATTAAATTGTTTAAATCAAAGTATTTTATTATTCCAATAACGGGATCGGAGAAAATAGAATCAGGAGAATTGAAAATCATTTTTTGTACTCTAAACAGGTAAGGATTGTAGTTGATTGAATCTATAGGAGGATATTTTTGAAAGAAATAATTGTCGTCTATTGTCCCCTTTGAACTATCCGGAGGAAGTTTAAACACAGGCGGATCTTTAAATATAAAGTAAAAATCATCAGAAATCTGTAAGTGTAATCGGTTCTTGTCCATGCGTTCCATGAGAATATATAATCCATTGTATTTTGAATCAAGATACACATTCACATATCTGCATTTTGGGGAGATATTATTATTGCTGAATTGACGAAAAATGTCATACGACACTTTATGACGAATAAATGTTTTGTCAATATATGAAGCGTTCAATATCCAGTTATTGTCAGAAGGTAATCCCTTAAATTTAATAATAGAGTCAATCTTAATAGTAAAGGAATGTTTACTGAATCGTGCGGAAGAACCCCCTCTATATCTAACCTTGCAAGGTAAATTTTTAATTGAATTGATAGAATCATGAATTGAAATAATACAAGGTTTTTTAAGGCCAAAATCTATTTCATCAATATTACATATATTGAACTCTGGCAGGTCATGTTTTTCTTGTACACAAGACGTCATGAGTAAGAAATAAATTTGCAATAACATAAAAAATTTAGAAATAACGATTTTACAGGGAGTATAAAGCAATTTCATAGTAATTAATGTCAGAGTTTGATTTGGAGGAGAATAATAAAAGAATTGAAACTTCCTGTTACTACAACATTTTCTAACGAACACATATTCAGCAAGTTACACAGATGTCCTAAATAAAGCCGAATAATGCGCAAAAACATAAAAATTATATAGTTTATTATAATTGATAGATAATTCGTTAGAACAGCTTATTTTGCTTATTCTTGTTTAACTGTGAGAACAAATATTAAACTTGAATAGTCACCAGTTTTCATCGCTTTAATATTTGAGGTCAATCCAGTAAAAAATGCTTTTAAAAAATTCTTTTTTCCGGACATGTTTTGCTCGCTTAAAATACTGACATAAAATGAGTCAAACTTCATTCCTGAAACTTTAATCAATTTTAATCCGAGCTCATCACTAATGGATTTAATATCTTTAGAGGTAAAGTGATATAAATGTCTTGGGAGGTCATAAGCAGCCCAAAAAGAAGCGTATTTCTTTGCATCATAAGAATTAGGGTTTGGTACAGCAATAATTATTATTCCGTTATTAGAAAGTAATTGCTTTAGTTTTAAAAGAACATTTTTAAAGTCGTGAATGTGCTCTAATACGTGCCACATAGTGATGACATCAACCCGAGGTAAGATTTTATTCAATTTTTCAAAAGAATTAGTAATTTTTAAGTTGTAGTGAGAAATGCCATATTCCCTTGCAACAAATTCCGGCTCGTAGCCGGCAGTTAACCAACCGTTAATTTTACAATGGTTTAAAAAAACGCCCGTGCCACAACCATAGTCTATAATTCTTGTTCCCGGATGAAAGGAATTTATAAATTGAAACTTTGATCTAACCGTAAAATATCTCATTATATGGTACAGTCGATTAACCAAACCAGTATTAATATTTGAATGAGAAATATAATTATCATTTTTATAATAAAAGGCGATATTATTTTGATCAGGTCTGGGGTTAGTAAATTTAAAACAACAAGACTCACATTTATAGATTGAAAATTCAGTTTGGGTAACTAGATAATCAAATGATTTAATATAATCAGTAATATCTGTTGATCCGCAAATAGGGCAATTGGTCAATATTTCAATTTTGTTTGGTTCCATGTGGAACATTATCTTCCCAAATGAGTAAGCAGCACAGAAATATCAGCAGGAGATATTCCGCTGATCCTGGATGCCTGTCCAATGGTCGCAGGTTTAAAAGTATTTAGTTTCTCTTTTGCTTCAGAAGAAAGGCCATTTAATTTATTATAGTTATAGTTATCATACAATAGAATGTTCTCAAACTTTTTCATTTTATTAGCATTCAGTTCTTCTTTTCGGATATAACCCATATATTTTATTATTATTTCAGCCTGTTCAATCGATTCCTCAAGGTACTTATTAAGAAAATTATTTTTAAGTTCAGGAAGGACAGAATAAAGATATGTTAATTTAACCTGCGGTCTAAGTAATAGAGAGCTGAGTTTTATTGCTTGATTTATAGGAGTAGAATTTAATCTGAGCAATAACTGGTTAGCAACGGAAGGAGAGATACTTTGTGAATTAAAGTGTTCTATTATTTGTTGAGTCTCTTTAATTTTATTATTGACTGATATCATCCTGTCTTCGCTTGCAAGTCCTATATCATAAGATTTACGTGTAAGGCGAATATCGGCATTATCCTGACGTAATAAAATTCTATACTCAGCTCTTGAAGTAAACATGCGATAAGGTTCGGTAGTACCTTTTGTTATCAAATCATCAATAAGAACCCCTATGTAAGCATCGTTTCTTTTCAATATCAGGGGGTTTTTATTATTGATTTTCAGATGAGCATTTATCCCAGCCATCAAACCCTGACATGCAGCTTCTTCATAACCAGTAGTACCATTAATTTGTCCGCCAAAGTACAATGAATCAATTAATTTTGTTTCTAAAGTGTTTTTTAGTTGGTCAGGAGGGAAATAATCATATTCTATTGCGTATCCCGGCCTTTTCATAATTACATTTTCTAAACCTCTGATCGTTTTAAGAGCAAGAAGTTGAGATTCTTCAGGTAGAGATGTTGAAAATCCATTTAAGTACACTTCATCCGAAGATAAACCTTCAGGTTCGATAAAAAGCTGATGCTGGCTACGTTCTGAAAAACGGGTGATTTTATCTTCAACAGATGGACAATAACGAGGGCCAGTAGATTTAATACTGCCATTATACAAAGGAGAATAACGAAATGCTGATTTTAGTATATAATGTGTTCGTGGATTTGTGTAAGTAATAAAACAACTTTTTTGATTTGTTAATGCGGTTGTCATGGAAGAGAATGAAAATTTTTTTGGATTTTCATCACCTGGTTGTTCTTCTATTACAGCATAATTAATAGAATCTGATGCAAGTCTAGGAGGCGTTCCGGTTTTCATCCTACCGGAACGAAACCCATATGAAATCAACTGTTGCGTTAAATTTATTGAAGATGGTTCACCGATTCTACCGCCACTGGTTTTTCTTGTTCCAATATGGATAGTACCATTTAGAAAAGTGCCACAAGCAAGGATAACAGCCTTTGAGAATATTTTTCCTGATCGTTTTGTTATTACACCACTAACTTTATTTCCGTTAATAATGATACCGGTAGTAATGTCTTCGACATAGGTTAAACCAGGGATATTTCTTAAAATAGAGGTCCATTGTTTTGAAAATTCAGTCCTATCATTTTGCGTTCGTGGACTCCACATTGCAGGTCCCTTAGATTTATTTAACATGCGAAACTGAATAGCTGTCAAATCGCTTACAATACCAGAGTAGCCACCTAATGCATCTATTTCTCTAACGATTTGGCCTTTTCCTATACCTCCCATTGCAGGATTACATGACATTTGACCATATTTTGAAGAATCAAATGCAATTAATAAAACCTTTGAACCTAAATTGGCAGCAGCAGCAGCAGCTTCACATCCTGCATGACCACCACCAACAACAATGATATCAAATTCCGGAATTGAATGTTTCACGTGAAACTATTGAGAAGAAATATTATTTAGTGACTCGCAAAGATAGATAATAATCTTCTTTTGATCTTATCAGGCATTCATCCTCTTTGGTTTTGTCGTCATATCCTATTAGGTGCAAGATTCCATGAGCAATCACACGCTTAAACTCTTGTAACAGGATAGTATTCAACTCTTTGCAGTTTAGAATAACAGTTTCGACTCCAATAAATATATCACCGGCTATTTGCTGATTTACACAATAATCAAAGGAAAGCACATCCGTTGGATAGTGATGGTTTAAATACTTTTCATTGAGAGATTGTATATATTTATCAGAACAGAAAATGAAATTCAGATCGCCAGGTTTGTATTTTTCAATTAGGATAATCTTGCGTATCCAAGTCCGAATTTCATCATAATCAAGATCGGGCATATCTGTATCTTCATTATGAAAAAGTATATTGGACAAAGAAAAATGGAGTTGTAATAAAAGTTAAAACGTTCAGTTAGCTGAAATTTTAAAAAGCAATTCCACAGAACGACCGCTATCTTCGAATACTACTTTATCAGCAAGATGTTTCATAAGGAAAATCCCGCGACCGTGAGGTTTGTCAATATTATCAGGATCGGTTGGATCTGGCAGATTAGAATAATCAAATCCGTTTCCCTGATCTTTAACTTTTACTTTTATAGTGGAGTCTTGCATTTGAAATTCAATGTTAACTTTTTTTTCAGGATCAAAATGATTTCCGTGTTGCATTGCGTTATTTACAGCTTCTGTAGTCGCAACCAGTATATTCCCATAGTAAGATTCGTTAAATGAGAAAGTTTCAAAAACATCATCTATTACCGTTTCAATTACAGATAATTCTTCTGTTTTTGAACTGAGTTGGAGTTTATTATTTTCCATTGTAATCATAAGTAATTATTTATTCTTGAAACATATTAAAATATTCATTGACTTTAGTTCGAAAAAACATATTAAATGCAGGAGGAATAGTGTTTAATAATTCAATTTCTTTCATTTTCGTTCTGTTATACTCAAAAAAATCGGAAGGGTTACCATAATTTTCAATGTTAACTTCTCTGGACTCCCTTTTATTGTCTAGTTCCCTCTCTCTATCGGCTTTTTCATATTCAAGCAGATGTATCATTATATCTTTTTGTCGATTAATGGTTTCTCTGGTAATTTGGTTATTAATGATATCGTTTTCAGTTTCTTCCATTAATTTCAACATGTCATTTAAGTTTCCTTTACTTCCATTATATCCCTTTTGATCACTTGTTTTAGACAACTTTTGAATTTCATTTCTAATGGCCTCTTGTTGTGCAGCTAGTTTAACAAGTTCCTTGCTCCATTTCTGACCGGGTTTTGTTCCATTAGGATTATTTCCCTGTTGTTTTTTCAACTCGCTTATTTGTTTATTCAGTTGTTTTTGCAGACTCTTCATATTAGAAATCTTCTGAGATGAACCATTTCCCGGTTTATTACAGCTTGCTGTACCGAATTTTTTCTCAGACATTTGCTGCTGAAGTTGTGTTAAAATTTCATCAAGAAGAAGAGCAAGATTATTAGCAGATGTCATTACCATTTGCTGCCTGCTCTTTGCTATAGCAATTTGTCTTTCAACTAGGTTCTTTATTGCTTTTTCCATATTACTATTAATGGAATTGATTTCCCGGTTCACTACAGATCCAATCTGGGGATTTCGTTTGCTAAGAGCAAATAAGGAATCTTCGATAAGGGATGCATCATCTTTTAATTGCCTTTGCTTCTTTGTTATAGAAGTGTATTTAAGGTCGTTGGTAGTTATATCTTTTAAATCCTTAATAAGATCTTCCTGATTAAAAGACAATTTAACTAAATTCTCAAGTAATTGACGTAGTGTTTCTATATCTTCTGAACGATTTTCCATTTCCATTCCTGATTGCATACTTTGCAATTTATTTGATAAACTCTTCATTTTATTGGCTGCATTCTTTTGAGATTTAGTGGCCTTTTTATTCTTGTTCTGACTAAGATTCTCAACACTTTTTTTCATTTCATCTTCAACATCTTTTTGCAACGAATCAGTGGTTTCTAATTTATTTGGAAATTCAAGCTTATTATTTTTCTTTTCCAGGGAATCAATCTGATCTTCTATCTCATTAAATTCTTTGTTAAGTTCATTTTGTTTTTGAAGAGATTTTGCCTGGTTAAAATTTTTGTCTGAATTTTGATTGGTCAGAGAATCCTGCTTTTCAGCAAGATTGTTAAGTTCATTTACGGTTTTCTCAAGTTCTTGCTCAAATTCAAGTTGTTTAAATATTTCGAGAGAACGATCAAGTTCCTGTTCGATTTCTTTATTAGAGAATTTCATTTCATTTATCATTTCCTGAAGCTTCTCTTTGTTTAACTGATCAAGCATTTCCTCCATCTGCCTGAATAACTTTTTCATTTCATCAGTCATCACTTCGTCAAATAATTTTTGAAGTTGATCCTGCTTTTTCACAATATTATCCGAAGACATTTGATACTCATCTTGCCTTTTCAGATTTTCAAAATTCATTTGCTTAATATTTTCAACAGATTTTTCAACTTCTTTTTGCTTCTTAAACAGATTTTTGATTTGTTGTTTATCTTCCCAGCTTAAAGTTTTCTTTTCATACAATTTTTGCTTCATTTTATCTAATTGCTGCTGGATATTTTTTGTTTCTTTGATCGCATGCTTCATTTGATCTTTAATCTCCTGGTTTGTAATATCATTTTCTAACTTAAGTTCTTTCAACGAGGGAGACTTAAATATTTTCTTATAAGATTTAGTTGACTTGTTGCCATGAAAGTCATCATTGTCCCATACTTCAAAAAAATACGCTATCTGATCTCCGGGTTTTATACCCAAGGATTTTAAATTCCATCCGTAATAATAAGGTTGATCTTTAAGGAATTTGTCAAAAGCAATATCGATTTTATGCTCTTGGTCAGGTGAACCATCTTTTATAAAATAATAATGAAATTGCAATTTCGATAAGCCATAATCATCCTTTATTCTGCCTGAAAAATAAATTTGGGTTGAAATAGTAGAATCCATATCTGAAATAAGCGTGATTTCCGGGTATTTGTCGTGTATGGCGTTTAATGAATATTTGATTGCGTTTTTATTGGTGACATATTGATTTTTAGGAATAACAGAATATACTGCATTATCTGAAATTATATGAGACCATTGAAAGACATTATCAGCAGATTTTGTTAATGAAAAGGAACTGTCATTTAAAACAACTAACAGATTCTTTGTCTGTTCAGTATTAAATGTCCAGTTTATTTTACTTCCTTCAGGAACAACCAGGTCCCCAGTGTTTTTTAATGTGAATTCTTTTATAGACGTGTATGTTGGAGGGATGATATTTACCTTGAAGTTATTTATTGAAGGATTGGGGAAAACTTTTAACAAATATTCTTTTGAACTGAAACCGCCTGCAGAAAAGTAAAATCTAATATCCTTTTGCACATTTTTGAATATATGAGAAAACTTGGATTTAGTGTTCTTGATCAATCGGCAGGCATTTCCATCTATTACGATGTATACTTCTTTTGGTAATACAGTTCCTTTAATTTTTAATCTGAGTTTATAAACATCTTGTTGTATAGCAAATAGACTATCATTTTCAACCAGAAACACAAATGGAGCTTTTTCTTCGAAATGTCTGTTGTAGTTTATTAGTCTTGCTGTGCTTTCTGTAATGAGATGAGGAGAGCTAACCAAGATAAGCAACAACAGCAATAATGGTACAGCAGCAAATTTTAAATACTTCCTGTTTTCCCGAAAATTAATGGCTATGTTAAATGGTATTGGTTTTAAAAGGGATATCTTCTGTTCGATACCGGCATTAATCAATGCTATGTCTTTTGATTGACCAATAGTCATCTTTTTTAGTTGTATGGTGTTTAATAATTTGTCCTTTACTTCAGGAAAGTGCTTGCCAATAATCTGTGCAGCTTTTTCATGCGAGATGAAAGAACCAAGTTTATTCAGTTTTAAAATTGGGATTACGATAAAACGAACCAAGACAAATACAGAAAAGGATAAATATAGATAAAACAGTATCGTTCTTGCTAATATTGGAAAATGTCCAATATATTCCAAAAGGCTAATTGATAGAAATAGCAATAGTAGCAGCGAAAAACTATAAATTCCACCTTTGATTAACTGATTCTTATAGTATTTCCTGATGAAAGCATCTAACTTTTCGAATAAAATACTGTAGTTATCTAATGCCATATTAATACAGATGTAACGTAATGCAAAACTGCATATTACATATTTGTTTTTATAAAGTAAAGTTCCAAAAATACATCATTAATTTTATGCTGTAAGGTAGAGGATTGTTTGTTAAATTCGCAATCTGAATAATAAAAGGCATGCCTAATACAGTCAGAGTACGTTTTGCCCCAAGCCCAACAGGGCCTCTTCATATTGGAGGAGTAAGAGCTGCATTGTTTAATTATTTGTTTGCAAAAAAAAATAATGGAATATTTATTTTAAGAATTGAAGATACAGATCAATCCAGATATACGCCTAATGCAGAGGAATATATAATAGAATCCTTAAAATGGTGTGGCATAGAAGAGGATGAGGGAGTGATGATCGGTGGAACCTATGGCCCGTACAGGCAGTCAGAGAGAAAACATTTGTATAAACAATATGCAGATCAACTTATAAAATCTGGGAAAGCTTACTTCGCGTTTGATACTCCTGAAGAACTTGAGAAAGCACGGGAACAGGCCAGAAAATTTAATAAAGATGTGTGGAAGTATGATGCCTCCACACGGATGTCTATGAACAATTCTCTAGTTCATTCCCCTGAAGTTACAGAAAAACTGATAACATCAGGAGCCCCTTACGTAATCAGGTTAATGATTGATAATGACACAGAAGTTTGTTTCAATGATATAATCAGGAGAAATATTAAAATACAATCTTCGATGATAGATGATAAAGTGATTTTCAAATCAGACGGTATGCCGACATATCATTTGGCCAATGTGGTTGATGATCATTTAATGAAGATAACACATGTAATTCGTGGAGAAGAATGGTTACCATCAACTCCTTTACATATTTTGTTATACCAATATCTTGGATGGGGAAAAGAACTGCCTTGCTTTGCTCATCTTCCCCTGATTTTAAATCAATCTGGCAAAGGCAAACTAAGTAAAAGAGATTCTGAAAAATTAGGAGTGCCTGTTTTTCCAATTAGCTGGAATTTTTCTGATGGAAAATCTGTAAAAGGATTCAGAGAATTGGGATTTTTCCCGGAACCTTTTGTCAATATGCTTGCATTACTTGGATGGAATCCGGGATCAGAAAAAGAAGTATTCTCCATGCGTGAATTAATAAATGAGTTCTCTATGGATCATGTAGGGAAGTCTGGAGCAAGGTTTGATTACAACAAAGCGGTGTGGTTTAACGAACAATATTTGAGAAACATGGATGAAAAGGCCATATGTGATCTTGCATTTCCGGAAGTTTCGAAACATTTTGGAAATGTGGATTACGGTTTCTTAATAAAAGTCATCAGCTTGATAAGAGACAGGATTTCATTTGTTAGGGATATTTGGGAAAAATATTATTATTTCTTTATTGCACCACAAGTTTATAATGAGAAAGTGTTATTAAAAAAATGGAATCCAGAAATGAAGGAAATCCTCAAAGATTTAATCAGTAAATTATCTTATTGTAAGAAATTTGAAACTGAACATTTGGAAGAACTATTTCAAACCAGCATAGAACAGTGGAATTTGGGAATAAGTATTCTTTTGATTATCTTAAGAGTAATGATAACAGGAATAAATACTGGACCTTCATTATTCAATATTATGGAAATTATAGGTAAGGAAGAAACACTTAAAAGGATCAATTTGGGATTAGTAAAAATCAAAAGTTTATGTTTAGCGCAAGATGGAAACTAAAACAAAAAATTTTATTCATGGATTTATAGATGAGGATTTGCGTTTTGATAAAAATCAAGGCAAGGTTCATACTCGATTCCCTCCTGAACCTAATGGATATCTGCACATCGGGCATGCTAAATCAATTTGTTTGAATTTTGGCATAGCCGAAAAATATAAAGGGAAATGTAATCTGAGATTTGACGATACTAATCCGGAAACGGAGGAAACTGAATTTGTAGAATCCATTAAAGAGGATGTCAAATGGCTTGGATTTGACTGGGGAAACAGGCTTTACTATACATCAGATTATTTTAGGAAATTGTATGATTTTGCGATTATTTTGATTAAAAAAGGAGTTGCTTATATATGCGAGTTAACAGCAGAGGAGTTTAGCGAATACAGGGGCACCCCCGAATTGCCTGGCAAAGAAAGTCCATGGAGGAACAGACCGGCAGCAGAAAATCTGCAGTTGTTTGAACGGATGAAAAAAGGTGAATTTGAGGAAGGGAAATATACATTACGTGCAAAAGTTGATATGGCTTCACCAAATATGCACATGAGAGATCCAGTCATATATCGCATCAAGAAAAAGCACCATCACAGAACAGGGGATGATTGGAATATCTACCCAATGTATGACTATGCTCATTGCTTGTCTGATGCCATTGAAGGAATTACCCATTCACTTTGCACATTGGAGTTTGAGGTACACAGACCCATATATGATTGGTTTGTCAATCAACTGATTGAAGGGAACAAACCCAGACAGATTGAATTTGCCCGCTTAAATCTCACTTATACTGTATTAAGCAAACGCATGCTCGCACAACTAGTTAAAGATGGGTTTGTGAGCGGTTGGGACGATCCAAGAATGCCAACACTTTCAGGCTTGCGCAGAAGAGGCTTCACACCAGAAGCCATCAGGTCTTTTTGTAATGTGATTAGCATTGCTAAAAGGGATGGATTTGTCGAGATTGAAATGCTTGAACACATATTAAGAGAAGATTTAAATAAAAAAGCAAATCGGGTGATGGCAGTATTGAATCCTATAAAAGTAGTGATAACAAATTATCCCGAAAACACTTCGGAACAACTGGAAGCCATCAATAATCCTGAGGATCCAGCCATGGGAAGTAGGCAGGTTCCTTTCAGCAGAGAGTTGTACATAGAGCGGGATGACTTCATGGAAGATCCTCCCAAAAAATTCTTTCGCCTGTCACTCAACAGAGAGGTCAGGCTGCGCTATGCCTATTTTATCACTTGTACTGATATAATAAGAGATGAGAAAACAGGAGAAATAGTTGAACTGCATTGCACATATGATCCGGAAACAAAAGGCGGAAATGCACCAGATGGAAGAAAGGTAAAATCCACCATTCATTGGGTATCGGCAGCACATGCAATTGATGCAGAGGTTCGCATGTACGACCGGCTTTTTAATGTGAAATTTCCTGCTTCAAACGATGATGGTACTAACTTCATTGACAAATTGAATAAAGATTCACTTAAAATTCTCCGTGGTTGCAAACTTGAACCCGGACTGAAAACAGCTAAACCTTATTATGTTTGGCAATTTGAAAGACTTGGCTATTTCTGTGTTGATAGCAGGGATTCAAATAATAATAATCTGGTTTTTAACAGGACAGTTCCTCTCAAGGACACATGGGCAAAAGTTTCCAAACAATAATGAATCTAAGATGGCAGTAATAAGTTTAGAGGGAATGACTTTTATTGCTCATCATGGCTTGCACAATGAAGAGCGGGAAAAAGGTAACAATTTTATTGTTGATTTGCATGTCACTACTGATGCACAGAAAGCAATTGAAACTGACGATTTGGAAAAGGGATTGAATTACGAAACACTCTACCTACTTGTTGAAGAAGAAATGAAAACCAGTTCAAAGTTGCTGGAACATGTTGCTGGCAGAATACTCAACAGTATAAAAGCAGTTTTTCCACAGGTAACTGAGGTAGAGGTGAAAGTATCCAAACTAAATCCACCATTTCAAGGTAAAATTCAAAAAGCAAGCGTCATCATCAGGGGATAACAAGAGGGGAGGTATTGCATTTCCTGTTTTGTGCGCTACACGAACACTCTAAAACCAACTACTGATAATCAATCAATTATGATTTACAATTTGGATGGGAGTGTTTATACCATCTATTGATATCTAGACGAGTTAAATACGAATTTAAAGCCAGTACTTAAACGAATAACTTTTGTGCATACAAAGAAGATACTGAGGTGGAGAATAAGTATTGTGTTTTATAATATAACCACCTTGTATTTTAAAGCATCAGAACCAGATGATTACCGGATACCCGGGTTTAACAAAGACGGTAAACACCAACAACCACAAATAATGATCGGATTGTTAGTAAGCAGTCGTGGCTATTCAAGCGATTACCAAATATTTAAATGCAATACCGCAGAAACAAAAACATTAATACCGGTACTTGAAAGTTTTGAAAAAAGAAATTTGAAACAGAAAAACCAATTTATGAATAAGGCCAATATATCACAGCTTAAAAAACAGGATTGAGGCATATATCTGTACCTGTCTTACAACCCACACTATTTATAAGGAGTTAGAAAGACTGTTAAGGAAGAATAATATAAACCAATCTCCTGAAAAAGCTATAAATGAAATAAAGCAACTAAAATATGTTCTGTCCAAATCTAAGCAGGTAAAAACGAAAATATTAAAGCCAACACAAGTGCAAGAGCAATTACTCAAAATGAAAATCTAAAAACGTGAGTGTACCATCGCACAAAACAGGAAATAGAGTTTAGTCTCTTAGTAGTTTTAATCGAATAACAAGGATTAATTAAAAATTATCCTGCGATTAATAGTTCCAGCTTCAGTGATGATTTGAAGATTATAAATCCCACGAGCATATTCATAGATATTGAATGTACCAGAATATCTGCAATTGAAAGAATCAAGCAACTTATTCATAACGATCTGTCCTAATGTGTTTGTTAATTTCATGGTTATCCTACCAGGTATTCTGCAAACAAACTTGATCGTAAATGAAGTTCTGGAAGGATTAGGGAATATTATCAATTCTTCAAATATCTCATTTTCTTCAACAAGCAATGGATTAACATGTACAGTCGTTTGAGCAGAATTTGAACAGCCTAACGCATTAGACCCAACAACTGTATATGTTGTTGTAACTGGAGGTGAAGCGAGGACAGTAGAACCTATAGTCGTATTCAATCCTGTTGATGGAGACCAATTGTAATTAGAACCATTATATGCTATAAGTGATACAGTGTCTCCATAATTAATTGTTGTATCATAAGTATTAATCGTGATCAAAGGATTTGGATTAATCGTTACTACAACTGTATCCGCAGGGCTTTGACATCCGTTTGTTTGTGTGACATAGAAGGTATAAATTCCAACAGATGTCAAACCTGTTGGGAAAGGTGAGCCTGTATAAACAAGGTTTGTGAGCAGAGGATCATCATACCATTTTATATTTATACCTGAAGCTGTAAGAATAACCGGATTGTCAGAATAACAAACTGTAGTATCATTTACTACAGGTGAATTTATCCCAGATGCAATTGTTAATGTCACCGTGTCGCTCGGACTTTCACAACCATTGACAGACTGCGTCACATAATAAGTGTACACACCTATAGCAGTTTGTCCTGTTG
>CAZUDW010000056.1:0-19143 GCA_964619305.1 uncultured Flavobacteriales bacterium | reverse complement strand
GTTTGGAATGCTCAGGCCGGTTGACCTGGATGCGTTTTAGAATCAATTGTTAATAAAAGAAAATGCCCTGATTTATAGGGCATTTTCTTTTATTGGTTAATTAAAATGTTCTGTTTGTCTAAAAGATGTCTGACATTGGAACATAGAATATTATTAAACGTAATAGATGAATATTTTTTAAGATAAATCATATAGAAGAAAGAGATTACATGATATTTAGAATAGACAACTCAGAAAAGACAAAAAACACAAAAAAGAGACATCAAGATCCGAAAATCAACATTGATCACATTAATAATAAACTTCTGATTTATTATAAACCTCAATCAGATTATGCAAAATACTCTATCTCAGATTATAATGGGCAAATACATATAAATGGAGAATTTAAAGGGCAAAACACAATCATTGAAAATAGCAGTATGTTAACGAAAAATATGTATAACCTTATAATAGTAGATGGAGAAGATTTGATACAAAAGCAATTCCTTGTAGATTAAGCGGAACTCTTTCTTTCTGATTACATTATGAATTCATCAGTTCTTCAATTTCGTCAGCTTCAATAGGAATATTTTTCATTAGGTTGAATGGTTCTCCATGTTTCTGAACTACAACATCATCTTCCAGGCGAATTCCAAGGTTTTCCTCTAATATATAAATACCTGGTTCAACAGTAAAACACATACCATCTTTGATAGGTTCGGTCCAGATACCTACGTCATGTGTATCCAACCCAATAAAATGAGAAGTACCATGCATGAAATATTTCTTATAAGCCGGCCAGTTGGAATCCTGATTTTTAATATCAGTTTTATCAATCAATCCAAGTTGTAATAATTGATCTTCCATAATTTTGCCAACTTCTGAATGATATTCATTCATCATTAATCCCGGTGTCAGTAGTTTTGTTGCTTCTTTTTTAACATATAACACTGCGTTATAAACATCTTTCTGTCTTTTTGTGAATTGACCGTTTACGGGAACACTTCTGGTAAGATCAGACGCATAGTTTGCATATTCCGCACCGAAATCCATTAACAGAATATCGCCATCTTTACATTCTTTGTTGTTTTCTACATAATGTAACACGCATGCGCTTTTCCCGGATGCAATAATGGAAGGATAGGCAAACCCATTTGCCCGGTTATTAGTGAATTCATGTTGAAGTTCAGCTTCAATATTGTACTCAGTTACACCTGGTTTAATAAAGGACAACAGACGTCTGAATCCTTTCTCTGTAATATCACATGCTTTTTGCATAAGTTGGAGTTCAATAGTATGTTTTACAGAACGAAGCCGGTGCATAATAGGAGCGATCCTTTTATAATTATGTAAAGGATATTTCTCCTTGCACCATCTTATAAAACGATCATCACAAGATTCAACTTTTGTGGTAGCTCTCAGGTGCTCATTTGTGTTAAGATAAACATTTTCAGCTTCACTCATAAGCGATTTAAAAATTGAATTGAACTGATCAAGCCAATAAACGGTACTAATCCCCGAAACCTTTGTCGATTCATCTTTGCTGAGTTTTGCTCCTTCCCAAATTGCTATTTTTTCACTTGTCTCTTTTAAAAACAATATTTCTTTGTGTTTCTCTTCTTTGGCATCAGGAAATATTAACAAAATACTTTCTTCCTGATCAATTCCGGATAAATAAAAAATATCGCGATGTTGTATGAAAGGTCTTGCACTATCTGCGCTACTGATGATGATGTCATTGGAATTAAAAATGCTTAGTGACTTTGGTTTGAGATATTTAGCGAAATTCTTCCTGTTGGTAATGAATAATTCATTTGATATAAGATCGTATTTCATATTTTGAGATTTAGATAGCAAATATACACCTAATCATTTATGATTAAAATCTAGAGTACATATAGCTGTTTATGTAGATGTGTTCTCTTCTCTAATATAATACCTTTGTGCTCTGTAAGCAGGGAAAGTCTTTAGATATTTAATTATAGATGGCAAAAAAGAATAAAAGTCCTGTCAGACGGCTACTGAGTCCTGTAAGAATAATTGCAGCAACCGTTTTGGGTATCTTCGTTGTCACATGGCTTATGTACAGGAATTTCGATGCCGAGGCTTTTTATCGAATTGAATGGAGCTGGTTTTCGACCGTTTGTATCACTATAGCTTTGCTTATGATGGGTTTCCGCGATCTTGCTTACATAGTGAGGATTAGGATACTGACAGATGGTAAGTTAAGCTGGAAGCAATCTTTTTATGTGATTATGTTGTGGGAGTTTGCATCTTCCATAACGCCATCTGTGGTTGGTGGAGCTGCAGTTGCCATGTTCATCATAAATAAAGAAGGGATTAATTTGGGTAGAAGTACAGCTGTTGTGATGACCAGTGCCATGTTAGATGAGATTTTTTATATTACTATGGTGCCGTTAGTGATTATGTGGATTGGAGTTGCACAGCTTTTTCCGGTTAATCTGGAAAAAAACTTTTTCGGGATTTATCTGCATACTGAAGCCATTTTTTGGATAGGATATTGTTTTATAGTGTTGTTGACATCTATTATACTTATCTCATTATTCTTTTATCCAAAAGAGTTTAAAAAACTTCTGCAAAAGATATCCAGAATTAGGTTATTTAAGAGATGGCAGGAAGGTGCCAAAAAAACAGGTGATGATATAGAGATAACAGCCCGTGAATTAAGAAACAAATCAATTAGTTTTTGGTTGGGAGCGGTCTCGACAACATATATATCCTGGTTTGCCCGGTTTGTTGTAGTGAACTTTATTATACTGGCGTTCACTTCCGGAGGAGATGACATCCTGATATTTGGAAGACAACTATCGATGTGGGTGATTATGCTTATCAGTCCTACACCTGGTAGTTCAGGTGTTGCAGAGATGGCTTTTTCCGGATTTCTGAAAGAGTTTGTACCTTTAGGCCTTGAAGGTACACTGGCATTACTTTGGCGAGCAATCAGCTATTATCCATACCTGTTCATCGGTGCATTGATATTGCCAGGTTGGTTACAGAGAGTATATTTAAAACGCAAGCTTATTTCCTTTAGAAAGAATTAATTTAATTTGCCCTTTACGTAAATAAATTAAAATTATGAAATTCGGAAGCAAAGCGGTTCACGGTGGTGTTGAGCCTGATGCATCAACTGGAGCCATCATGACACCTATTTACCAGACCTCAACCTATGTTCAGGAGGAGCCGGGTGTGCATAAGGGTTATGAATATTCCCGCACAGCCAACCCTACAAGGGTGGCGCTGGAAAAAAGCATAGCATTGTTGGAAAATGGAAAGCACGGTATCTGTTTTGCCAGCGGTATGGCAGCTATAGATTCGGTGATCAAGTTGTTATCTCCTGGTGATGAAGTGATCTCTGTGAATGATATCTATGGTGGAACATACAGAATATTTACTCAGGTGTTTGAAAAATACGGTATTAAATTTCATTTCCTTCCTATGAAGGAAGTAGATAATATCAAAAAATCTATCAATGAGAATACAAAACTGATTTGGGTGGAAACACCCACCAATCCAATGCTCAATGTTGTTAATATACAAAAGGTTGGAAGTATTGCCCGAAAAAATGATGTTCTGCTTGCAGTTGATAACACATTTGCTACCCCTTATCTGCAACAACCTCTCAATCTGGGAGCAGATATTGTCTCACATTCCGCAACCAAATATCTGGGGGGACATTCCGATGTTGTACTTGGTGCAGTTGTTGTAAATGATGATATTTTGGCAGAAAGATTAAGGTTTATTCAGAATTCGTGCGGTGCGGTTCCGGGCCCGATGGATAGTTTTCTTGTATTACGGGGCATCAAAACCCTGCATTTACGTATGCAGAGGCATTGTGAGAACGGGCAGGCAGTAGCTTCTTTTATGCGAGCGCATCCTAAAGTGGAAAAAGTTTATTGGCCAGGATTTGAAGATCATCCAAATCATGATGTTGCCAAGAAACAGATGAATGGATTTGGTGGGATGATGTCTGTTGTCCTGAAGGAACATGATCTCTATACTACAATTAACGTAATCAGGAGTTTAAAAATATTCACATTGGCGGAATCTCTTGGTGGTGTAGAATCTTTGATAGGCCATCCTGCTAGCATGACACATGCTTCAATACCTGAGAGTGAAAGAGAAAAAACAGGCATTGTCAATTCTCTTATACGTTTAAGTGTTGGTATTGAAAATGTGGAAGATCTTGTGAATGATCTCGATTGTGCCTTAAAATAAAACATTAAATGATAATAATTATTCCTGAGATTACTGGTTGTCGGTTATTATGATTTTAATGTGTCGTAACGATTTATTACATTAGTGGACTTTTTAATGCGCACAATAAACTGAAATAATAATATGAAAATGAGAAAAGCGATATGTATTTATACGATATTACTACCCTTCTTAACTTGTTTGGCACAAGCGCAGCAGGACGATTTATTGCGATGCGGAACAACGCAGGCACAGGAAAAATATTTAAATGAACATCCGGAGGATGCAGGGCAGATTAAAGATGCAGCGCAAAGACTGGAAAATTTTACCAAGGAATTCGCTCAAAATCCTGCTGACAGAAATCGACAGGTTTTTACTATTCCGGTTGTTTTTCATATTCTTCATGATAACGGATCAGAAAAGATTTCAAAGGCACAAGTGTTGGATGCCATGCGTATTTTAAATGAGGATTTCAATAAGTTAAATCCTGATATAGGAGATGTTGTCTCTGCTTTTCAGGGAATTGCTTCAGATTGTCAAATTCAATTTAAGCTTGCTGAAAAAGATTCAAACGGTAATTGTCATCCTGGGATAGAGTGGATTGAAACACCGGAAACCTATGTGGGTGATGATGGTAGTAAAATATCACAATGGCCGAGGAATAAATACATGAATGTTTATACTGTAAGAACAATTTCTATATCCAATGCTGCAGGATATACTTATGTCCCCAGCACTGTAAATACCCAACCTGGAAAAGACGCCATAATCGTTCTTCACAATTACCTTGGCAGTATAGGAACGAGTAATCCCCAGCGCTCAAGGACATTGACTCATGAAGTAGGCCATTGGTTAAATCTGTTTCATACATGGGGTCAGAGCAATAACCCTGGAATACAAGCCAATTGTAGTGATGATGATAATGTAAATGACACGCCAAATACAATCGGCTGGCAAAGCTGTAATCTTTCAGGCACAAGCTGCTCCAGCTTAGATAATGTGCAGAATTATATGGATTATTCATATTGCACCTGCATGTATACTCAAGGACAAGCTACAAGAATGCAGGCAGCCCTGAATTCAAGTATTGCGCAAAGAGATGAGATATGGACATCCTCTAATTTAATTGCAACGGGTACTGACGGTAATGATATACTGTGTGCAGCCGATTTTTCGTCCAACACTCAATCTATATGCGCAGGGGATACAATACGCTTTTATGATGAATCATATCATGGCGTAATTAACTGGACATGGACATTGGATGGTGCCTGGTTGAACAGTTTTACACAACAAAATCCGCTGACTCATTATTGGACACCCGGCAGATATGATGTTAAATTAGTTGCAGGAAACGGCACGCAAACAACTAGCACTACAAAAACTGAATATATATCGGTCCTTCCGAATCCGGGCACTTTTCCTCCATATTTTGAAAATTTTGAAAGTGATCAGGTTTTTTCAACTGATTGGTTTATAGAGAATCCTGATAATTCCAATACATGGATGCACACAACAGAAGCGGCATATTCAGGTAACAAGAGTGTAAAATTAAAGAATTTTGGAAATGCAGCCGGAGCTTTAGACCATTTGCTCAGCACTTCTGTTGATCTGAGCCCGTTAACATCTGCAACTGTTACTTTCTGGTATGCTTTTGCTCAGAGGACGGCAGCAAATAATGATAAACTCACATTTTACGTCTCAACAGATTGTGGGCAAACTTGGATGCCAAGATGGTCACAATCTGGTTCAACACTAGCTACTGTTTCTGCAACATCTTCTAACTGGGCACCATCATCTGGATCTGATTGGAAACAAATTAGTGTGGGTATATTATTATCTCAACTTACAGAAGGTTTCAGATTTAAATTTACGTTAGAATGTGACGGGGGGAATAATTTGTTTATTGATGATATAAATATTGATGGCAACTGGGATCCGGTACCTCTACTGATCTCTCCGTACGATGGTGAAATCAATGTTGCAGATGCCGTGACACTTGATTGGAAAGCTGTCAACGGTGTTGATGAATATGAGTATGAACTGGATAATGTAATATCATTTAACTCTATTGATCTCCAAACTGGAACATTGGCATATATTTCAAATAATCCGGATAATTCTGATACTAAATTTGACGCAAGCGGATTGACATGGGGACAAACTTATTATTGGAGAGTGCGTTCTGTTACCGGTGGAAATCCTTCTGCCTGGGCAGGACCATGGCATTTCACAGTAAGCAGCAATGGTGTGGGTATGGGTGATTTAAAAGCGAATTTATCTGATTTTAAAGTTTATCCGAACCCTGCATATAAAGATGTGACCATAGCGTTTAATCTAAAAAAAAGAGCAGAGGTTATTTTACGCATTTCTGATGTCCTGGGAAGAGATGTATTGTTACCGGTTTCTGCTGTTATGAATGCAGGAACTAAGAAGTTTAATATAGAAAGGGAACAGCTTCCTAAAGGAATGTATATGATCACATTGACCGTTGATGGGAAAACAAATGCAGCAAAATTAATTTGGAAATAAACCCATATTAAGCAGACGGGAATCTGTTGTAACAATTTTTATAAACGACTATTTTGAAAAAGATAATTTTCTGTTGGATTATCATGATAAGTTTATACATCTTGGTTATTCCACAAAGCTCAGGACAAGGATGGTGTGGAACTGATTACTTCAACAATATTATGCTTAAAGAAAACCCCATGTTGGAAAATCGCTATAAAGAAGATTTAATTCGTCTGCAAAATTTATCAGAAGCAACAAACCAAATGGCAAGACAAATACATATAATCCCGGTTGTAGTTCATGTTTTGCACGACAATGGATTTGGTAATATTACTGCATCTCAGGTATGGGATGGCATTAACGTTTTGAATGAAGATTTCAGGCGCATGAATTCAGATACTTCAGATACTAGGCCAGTTTTTAAACCTTTTGCAGCAGATTGTGAGTTTCAGTTTAAGTTGGCTGAGAAAGATACTGATGGTAATTGCACAAATGGTATTGTTAGGATAAATACCCCACTGACTAAGGATGCAGACAACACAGTGAAAAGCTTGAGTTACTGGCCAAGTGATCGATATTTCAATGTTTGGCTGGTAAATAGTATTGCAGGAGGCAATCAGAATTCGATCATCCTTGGATATGCTCAGTTTCCCAACTGGGGTTCATGGAATACTTATGGTGTTGTGATTCGTTATGACCAATGGGGGAGAATTGGCACATCAACAGCAGATGGTCGTACAGCCAGCCATGAAGTAGGGCATTGTCTTGGATTATACCATACATTTCAGGATGGATGTGGAACGAATTGTTCGAATTCAGGAGACAATATGTGTGATACACCACCAGTCAATCAACCCACATATTCCTGCAATCAAAGCATTAATTCATGTAGCAATGATCAATCAGGACCAAGTCCATATTCTTCTGATGTGCCTGATCAGATAGAAAATTATATGAGTTATGATGCTTGCCAGAATATGTTTACCAAGGATCAAAAAACCAGAATGAAAACAATTATCACTGCCTATCCGCAATTAGAAAATCTTGTATCTCCTTCTAATTTAATGGCAACAGGAACGGATGGACAGGATATATTATGTGCAGCTGATTTTATAACACCTGAAACCACTGTCTGTGTGGGTAATACTGTAAAGTTTTATGATGAATCCTACCATGGACAAAACGCATGGCAGTGGTCATTTCCCGGAGCATCTCCTGCTGTCTCTACAGAACAACATCCGGAAGTTGTTTATTATGCACCAGGATTACATGATGTTATTCTTAGCGTGAGTAATGGGCAGAGTAATAAAACAACAACAAAAAATAACTATATACTTGTATTACCCGGGCCTGGACAGTATCTGCCTTTTACAGAAAGTTTTGAAAATATCATTATCCCGGATAATGAATGGTGGACAGAAAATCCGGACAATGATCATACGTGGTCATTAACTACGGATGCATCCTATTCAGGTTTGAAATCAGTAATGATTGATAATTTTAATAAACCTGGTGGAAGATCAGACGAATTGGTTAGCAGTACATATGATATGAGTAATCTGATTCAAGCTGTTGTTACATTTAAAATGGCTTTTGCAAAAACAAGTCTAACTAATAATGACCGGCTGAGTTTATATGTCTCGGGTAATTGTGGAGATCAGTGGGCTCTCAGGTGGCGGGCTGATAGTTCGAATTTAGCTACAGTTTCCGGGTATTATGGCAATTTATTCATCCCTTCTGACTCGACAGAATGGGAGGAAATAAGTGTCTATTTTAATGGTAGTTATTTGAGTGAACACAGCAGATTGAAATTTACTTTTGAGAGTGGTGGAGGTAATAGAATATATATTGATGATATTAATATTTCCGGAACATTTAACCCTGTTCCTGTCCTTCAATCTCCATCAAATGGTGCCGTTGCACAGGATGAGAACACTTTAATTGATTGGAAACCTGTGTACGGTATAGACTTTTATGAATATCGTATTGATACTATAAATTCATTTGATTCTCCACTTTTGACATCCGGAATAAAGTCTTTTATAAGCAATGTTCCCGATAGCTCTGATTCTGAGTTCTTGAATTCAGGCTTGATACATAACCAAAAATATTATTGGACGGTTCGGAGCATCAGTGGCACGGATACTTCTCAATGGGCTTTACCATGGTGGTTCAAAGTAAGCGAGAGCGGGGTAGGTAACCAGGAATTGATTCATGCACAACCTCAAATACATATTTATCCAAATCCGGCTGCTGAATCGACATACATTGTTATTAACCAAATGGAAAAAGAGAAGATTGTTGTAGAATTAATTGATATGATAGGAAATAGCAGTGAAATCCTGTATGATGATGTTCCATCCGGCAGTGAATTAAAACTTAATGTTCAAAGGGAAGAGAGGCCATCCGGTATTTATGTAATTAAAGTTATAAGCAGTAATTGGGTATCTATAGGTAAACTGATATTCAGATAGGTTTAGTTACAGGGCATTATCAACAGTTATAATTTAATGTGTGTACAAGATAGTGTTCTGACCATTTCACCTTCATCCTGCTTGTTTCGGAATTTAGTCTGGTATATAAAGTAATCTGAATCAGGCTGTATAATCCGAATGGGGAGTACTTTAAACAGAATTTTTATTGAATATCTTAATAAGAATGTTACTTATGTATGAATTAGAAATATCTAACTACTCAAAAGCTTAATTATTCAAAATAAGATAATAAGGTTAAATCAAACGACAAGGTGTTTACAAAGCCACAATCAGCAAAAGCAGATAAAATAATTTGAACAGTGTCGCACTGTGTTTAAGGAATTAGCAAGAGATATGGGAAAGGTTTTTAAATTGTAAGTGGAAAAAAAATGCCTGACGGGATTGTCTTTTGGTGAATTAACAGCATACACAGGAGCAAAAGAGTAGGCAAAGATCAATCCTTTTCAGGCATTTTCAGAACCAGGAAGCAATACTTTAAGAACTTTTTAACTAAACGCTATATGCAAGACGGCAGAATGATTAAAAAGGTTGCCTCTTAAAAAGTATTTTTTAGTATGCTCGCATAATATTTATAATTATATTTGCTCATGTCAAAGCATATTAAGGTCAAAGAAACAATAGATTTCTAGATTCTTTGGATATGACATAAGATATTACGTATGTATAATTCTGTTGCACAAAAATATGGAGGTAGTAATCAACAGCTTATGCATTGCTCATTATTTTGATCCTGTGAAAGAGATATCATCCACAAAGCCCGGGCCTTCAATGGGCATTGAATCTGGAAGTTTAACATGTACGTTAAAACCCATGGAAGTGAACGGTCTTATCAAACGTGTTCCAGATGATAAAAGAATGATATAATCAATACCAACGATATCTTCAATGATGAATAAAAAAAGAAGAATTAACAAGATCGCGGTTCTCGGTTCCGGTGTGATGGGGTCGAGAATTGCATGCCATTTTGCAAATATCGGATGTGAAGTCTTATTGCTTGATATTCCGCCTAAAGAACTGAACGAAAAAGAAATCCAAAACAATCTGACATTTGAGGATAAGGAGGTAAAAAACCGCATCGTTAACCAGTCATTAAGTAACGCAGTAAATTCCAGCCCCTCTCCAATCTATTCAATGTCTTTCACCAGCAGGATCATTACAGGGAATTTTCAGGATGATTTACACGCAATATCAGGTTGCGACTGGATTATTGAAGCAGTTATTGAACACCTGGATATTAAAAATAATGTCTTTGCTGAGGTAGAAAAATACCGTTCTTCCGGGACATTAATTACAACGAACACATCTGGTATTCCCATTCATTCAATGCTTGAAAATCGCAGTGAAGATTTTAAAAAACATTTTTGTGGCACGCATTTTTTCAACCCACCAAGATACCTAAAACTTCTTGAGATCATTCCATCAAATTCAACGGATAATGATGTGATTGATTTCCTGATGGACTATGGCAAAAGATTTCTAGGTAAGACAACTATTCTTTGCAAGGACACACCTGCCTTTATTGCCAACCGTGTTGGCACGTACTCAATTCTATCCCTGTTCAAAATTATTGAAGAGTTGGATTTATCGGTTACAGAAGTTGATAAATTAACAGGTCCTGTAATTGGTCATCCTAAATCAGCCACTTTTCGAACTTGCGATCTTGTCGGTATTGACACAATAGCTCATGTTGCAGAAGGATTGCAAAAAAATTGCCCGGATGATGAAGACAACAATTTGTTTAAGCTCCCTCCATACATAAAAGTCATGCTTAAAAATAATTGGCTTGGCAGTAAATCAGAACAAGGGTTCTATAAAAAAGTTAAAAATAAAGATGGGAAGAGTGAGATATTATCATTGAATTTACATACGCTGGAGTATGAACCAAAATCAAAGAGTTCATTCGCAGCATTGGAAATTGCCAAATCTGTAGATAACCTTCCAGACAGGATCAAAATGCTTGTGAAGAGTAAAGATAAGGCAGGTGAATTTTATCGAAAATCTTTTGCAGGATTGTTCCGCTATGTAAGTAACCGGGTTGGTGAGATAACAGATGAAATATATAAAATTGATGATGCGATGAAAGCCGGATTCGGATGGGAATCAGGTCCTTTTGAATTATGGGATGCAATTGGTGTGAGTAAAGCAATTTCAATGATGGAGGAGTTGGGAATATCACCTGCACAGTGGGTCAAAGACTTTCAACAAGCCGGTTTTGAATCGTTTTATAAAGTTGAAAAAGGCAAAAGAAAATATTACGATATCCATGCCAAAGACTACAATAAAATTCCAGGTTTAGAGAATCTACTGATACTTAACAATCTTCAGGATGATAAAGTCATTTGGAGCAATTCCGGGACTACGATAAAGGATATTGGAGACGGAATAATTAACCTTGAATTTCATACAAAGATGAACACTATCGGTAGTGAAATTATTCAAGGAATTAACCGAGCAATCGATATGGCCGAGGAAGAATACGAAGGCATTGTCATATATAATGAAGGTGCAAATTTCTCAGCAGGTGCCAACATCGGTATGATATTTATGATGGCAGTTGAACAGGAATTTGATGAACTTGACTTTGCCATCAGGTCTTTTCAGAATACAATGATGAGGATCCGGTACTCATCAATCCCGGTTATTGCTGCTCCACATAATTTAACACTTGGTGGAGGATGTGAATTGTGCATGCATGCTGATAAAGTCGTTGCACATGCTGAAACCTACATGGGATTAGTTGAATTCGGAGTTGGTGTAATTCCGGCAGGCGGGGGGACAAAAGAATTTGCGTTGCGGCTTTCCGATGAATTCCGGTCAGGGGATATAAGACTGAATCAATTTCAAAACAGGTTTTTAACTGTTGGGCAAGCAAAGGTATCAACATCTGCTTACGAAGCATTTCATCTCGGTTACCTCAGAAAGGGAAATGATGATATCATTGTGAGTAGAACACATCAACTATCCCATGCAAAAAAAGCTTGTCTGGACTTGGCAGAGAAAGGATATGTTAAACCAATACCAAGAAATGATATATTGGTACTGGGTAATGAAGGACTGGGAATCATATATTCAGGTGCCAGCACAATGGAAACCGGACAGTACATTTCAGAGCACGACAAGCTTATTTCAGAAAAATTAGGATGGGTGATGTGTGGAGGTGATTTATCACAACCGACCAAAGTCTCAGAAGAGTATTTGTTAAAAATGGAACGCAAAGCTTTTCTTGAACTTTGCTCCAGCAGAAAAACCCTTGAACGGCTTGAAAGCCTAATTAAAACCGGAAAAATTCTTAGAAATTAATTCATAATAAAAGAAAAATGGACGCATATATTGTTGCAGCAAAAAGGTCAGCTGTTGGTAAAGCTCCAAAAGGCAAGTTACGCTTTCTTCGCCCGGATGATCTTGCTGCTCAGGTTGTTAAAAAATTATTGTCTGATTTTCCACAACTTGAAAAGAATCAAATAGAGGACGTAATCGTTGGTAATGCAACACCTGAAGCGGAGCAAGGATTAAACATTGGGCGTATGATATCCCTACTGAGTTTGGATACAGATAAAGTACCCGGTATGACCGTCAACAGATTTTGTTCATCCGGCCTTGAGGCAATCGCCATTGCCTCTTCTAAAATACATGCGGGTTTAGCAGACTGCATCATAGCCGGAGGAGTGGAATGTATGTCAGTAATTCCTTTTGGTGGATGGAGGATAACACCAAATCCCATGATTGCCAAAACAAAACCTGATTGGTATTGGAATATGGGACTTACTTCAGAAGAAGTCGCCAAAGCATATAATATCAAAAGGGATGATCAGGACCTTTTTGCTTTTGAATCGCATACCAAGGCATCAAAAGCCATAGAAAATGGTTGTTATAAAGAAGAAATAGTTCCAATCGATGTGAATGAGAATTTTATTAACCCTGAGGGAAAAATTGAGACAAGAAACTATATTTTTGATACGGATGAAGGTCCAAGAAATGATACATCCTTGGAAGCATTATCTAAACTCAAACCTGTATTTTCAGAAAAAGGCAGCAGTACTGCAGGCAATTCCTCACAGATTTCAGATGGAGCTTCTTTCTTATTACTGATGTCTGAACGTATGCTTAAACATCTCCAGCTGAAGCCTGTTGCCCGTCTTAAAAGTTATGCAGTGACAGGTGTGTCACCACGGCTTATGGGGATTGCTCCTGTATCAACTGTGCCGAAAGCATTGGATAAAGCAGGATTGAAAATGAAAGACATTGATAAAATAGAGCTAAATGAAGCCTTTGCATCACAATCACTTGCAGTTATCAGAGAGTTAAAACTGGATAAGAAAATTGTAAATGTCAACGGTGGAGCCATAGCTTTAGGACATCCTCTTGGATGTACAGGCGCAAAACTATCTACGCAGATCATCCACGATTTGAAAAGAAATAATGAACGTTACGGCATTGTGACCATGTGTGTTGGAACAGGTCAAGGTGCTGCCGGTGTATTTGAAATTTATAATTGATATTTAAACTTAATGGAAAATTAATACTTATGAGCAAGAAACAACAAATAATAACCGGAGGAGACTTTCTAATCCGGCAAAGGGATGCTGAACTCATATTCATTCCTGAGGAATTCAATGAAGAACAGCAAATGATAGCGCAGATGTGTCGGGATTTTATAGAACAGGAAGTTCTTCCAAAACTTGATGAAATAGATGCTACGCAGGAAGGTCTTTTAGTTTCATTACTCGATAAAGCTGGTCAACAAGGTATTTTAGGAATCTCTGTACCTGAAGAATATGGTGGATTTGGAAAAGATTATATAACGTCTATGTTGGCAACAGAAGCACTTGGATCGGGACATTCTTTTACAGTTGCATATGCAACACATACCGGTATCGGTACATTACCTTTATTATATTATGGCTCCAAGGAATTGAAAGAGAAATACCTTCCAAAGTTAGCAACCGGAGAACAGAAAGCCTGTTATTGTCTTACAGAACCTGATGCAGGATCGGATGCAAATGCAGGTAAAACAAAGGCAACACTCTCAGATGATGGGAAACACTATATCCTGAACGGGCAAAAAATGTGGATCACAAATGCAGGCTTTGGTGATCTTTTCACAGTTTTTGCTAAGATTGATGACGATAAAAATCTTAGTGCATTCATCGTTGAAAAAGATTTTGGTGGAATCACCATCAATCCTGAAGAAAAAAAGATGGGAATCAAAGGCTCATCAACATGTCAGGTCTTTTTCAGTGATTGTAAAGTTCCGATAGAAAATCTTCTTGGAAAACGTGATGAAGGATTCAAAATTGCGCTAAACATATTAAATATAGGCAGGATTAAATTAGCAGCAGCTACTAATGGTGGATCAAAAGACCTGATCACACATTCTGTGCATTATTCTAACGAACGAAAACAGTTTTCTAAAGCAATAGCAAGCTTTGGTGCAATCAAATATAAATTAGCTGAGCAGTCAATAAGAACATTCGCATGCGAATCGGCATTATACAGATGCAGTGGTGATATTCAGAAAATAATAAATGAACAAATACAGCAAGGAATTGAGAAACAGGAAGCCATTCTGGAAGCAAGCAGGCAGTTTGCACCAGAAGCAGCCATATTAAAAGTTCTCGGTTCTGAGGTATTGGATTATGTTGTGGATGAAGCTGTACAGATTTATGGGGGTATGGGATATTCTGCTATTGCTCCGGTAGAGAGAGCATATAGAGATGCCCGAATTAACCGGATTTTTGAAGGAACAAATGAAATAAACCGTTTGCTCATCGTAGATATGTTGCTCAAAAAGGCGATGAAAGGCGAGATTGATTTGATGAGCGCAGCAAAATCGGTTGCTGATGAATTAATGTCAATACCAGATTTCAGTCAACACGGTGATGGATTTTTTGAAAAGGAAAAGGGATATATTTCCAATTTCAAAAAGGCAATATTGATGGTTGCAGGGGCAGCTGTACAAAAATTTATGACTAAGCTGGCAGATGAACAGGAGATTCTGATAAATCTTGCCGATATGATCATAAATCTTTATACAGCAGAATCCATTTTGTTAAGAACAGAAAAGATGAATGCTATGAATAGGATGGAAGTCGAACATGAGCACATGGTTAAAGTATTTCTTAACGATAGTGCTCAACGAATAAACATTGCCGGCATCAATGCAATTTCTTCATTTTCAAGTGGTGATGAGTTAAGAATCATGATGATGGGATTGAAGAGATTTACAAAAATAGATCCCATCAACACAAAAGAGGCAAGGCGATGCATTGCTGACAAAATGATTAAAGAGAATAAATATTGCTATTGATCACAAAACCAGAACCATCAGGAATGGATACATAATAGATATCTATTTATATAATTTTTACATATTTGTATATCTAAAATTCCAATAATAGTTGTAGCAAATAAATCTATACGTAATGGAAAACATTAATATAAAAGGCACACTTAAAACACCCTCAATTATTTGTAATTCCAATGGACATCTTGAAATAACCGGTCGATCCATTCCGGAAAATTCTGTTCAGTTCTATCTGCCGTTACTACAATGGCTTGACGAATATTTTAACAACCCTCAGCCAACTACTGTTGTAGATATGAAGTTGGAATATTTCAATACAAGCTCTTCCAAAAGTATTTATGACATGTTTAAAAAACTGATTGCACTGAAAGAAAGCGGGCATGAAGTATTGGTTAAATGGTATTATGAAAGTGATGATGATGATATGAGAGAAACGGGAGAAGATTATCAGCTGATGACTAAATTGCCTTTTGAGATGATAAGTGTTGATGAATTATTTCCAGGTATTACAGGATGATGTTGAGCTATCACTTTTAGCTTAACCCCTGTTGCAACTCCTACTTATTCAAGATTATATATAACTGATTTATTGTCGTGCACGCCAGAAATTAAATTTAGTGTATGATCATTGTTTAAATCCGTTACTTCAAAATTAATTTTACCTTGCAAAGGAAATCCCTCTTTTAAATAACCTTGTGCATCAAATAACAGTACCTCCTCATTCAGAGCATCGAAGGCGCCAATCAACACATCACCATCTTCAGTTTTAAAAACTTTAAGCCAGGGTCTTGTTTTTGTTTGAAATTCGTGTGAGAACTGGATGGTTTTATCTTGTGAATAAACTGTTAATTTACGTCCATCTATATAAACAAAATCTTTACTCCCATCTTGATCAATATCAAAATAATTAAACGCAAATGGTTCAGAATATGCTTCCACGGATATTAAGCTTTCTTTATCAGCGAATGTCACAATATGTATCTTTCCGGCAGTATCTACAGCAAGTAAGCGTGTGCTTTCCAAATCTCTTCCTGGATCAAGGTAAAATGCATGATCATTGAATAATGGTAAACTGTTTTTTAAATTCAATCTCTTCTCTCCTCTCCTGTTAACTCCATAAATTACTCCCGTGCTATCAACTGCAATGATATAATCTTTGTTGTTGATTATTATATGTTGCAATTTCTCCTTTACTACATTATTGAGTTTAATTACATTCCATCCTTTCACAATTCTTCCGGTTTGATCATAATTATAAATCCGCTTGTTCTGGCATGCTATTATCAGCCTATATTTTTTGGTATTGTCATAATCAAATACACTAACGGGATTAGTTGCAGGCGATTTAAGTTTTATTGGAAATCCCTGTACGTTATTACCCTTTCTGTCAATTAGCCAAATCTGGTTTTTTGTGTTAAATAACATTTGGAGTTTCGCATTGCCAAAAACATCAATTTGGGAAACCTTACCAATAATATCTTCCGGCATTGCTCTTTTCCATAATATTTTCCCCGTATTATTAATCAAGTATAATGTTGACTTTTCATCCTGTATTAAAAATTCCTTTGCATGATTATAATGATTGATCATGATAAAGGGGCCTGCCTTAACTGTAGTATCAAGATTTGATTCCGCTAATATTGCAGTTTCATTGTGGTAAACCGGGTTATAATTCAGATAAATATTATTATAATAAAGGGCATTTCTATCGCGCGATACCTGAACAGAAGCTCCTTCAAATTTCTTTATCAATTCTTCATATTTTACAATGTTGGCTGATGTTTCCCGATTGGTAAACTTTTTAATAAAGTTAATTGATCGGGCAATATTGAAATAGATGAACAGATTGCTTTCTCCGGCAAGATTTTCAGAAAATCTGTTGAACCCGACATTCTTATCTATTGATTGTTCTGATTCATAATCGCGCAATAATCCTTTTATTGCATTTGTGGTGTTTGCAAACACTACATTCCTATTGACAATTGCATAGTAATTCCCCTCAACAGACGAGAATACATTCCCAAATATTTTTCCCGTCAATCCGTGTATCGGCAAACTGTAAATTGTCCAGTTGTGGTATAAAACCGAGTCCTGTTTAACAGATAATTCTTTAGACACATTATTTCGAATAGTCATCAATGATCGATGCGCTGCTTTATCAGAAGTGGTTGTTAAAATCACATAAGCGTTTTTCGAAATATTGGTATCCTTTGATTCTGTAAATGCAACCCCTATATCATCACCAATCCAATCCAATAAATCTTTCTGAACATTAAAACTATACTTTGTTTCAATAATTTCTTTGGCTTTATTGTATTCAAATAATTTATCATTCTTGTGCAGATTTTTCAAATATGCCCGATAATACTTTTTAAAATCCCCGGAAGAGATGGTCATAAAAAAAGCAGTATTATGAGGAAGAACTGATAATATGTGCGGCCATTTTGTTTCAGATTGATCAAATACGCTTAGAAAGCAATCCGTACTGTCATTCTTAACGGTAAAACCATTGCATAGAAAGGCATTTGGTTTTATCTTTAGATCCAACTCACTCCATTCTGCATAATCATTGAGAAATAAAGAGTGCTCAGAGGTTGATTTATTAAGGAATTGCCCAAAGCATTTTGGTAAAATATCGTGTTTAACGTATAGTCTTGCATCTACATTCTGCCCGGCCGTTTTATAAATTCTGATAAAATAAGGATCGTTCAGAACAGACCGCTTTGAATTTAATTGCCTGATTCCATCTTCCACCACGAGGGTTGAATAAGCAGCAATAAATAATCCTTGATATAATGCAAAAGAAAAATGCGTATCTTCACTGGATACTGTAAATAACTGCACGCCATCATATTGTTTTTCCGACAATGACCAACCATCAGCAATTTCAGAAATAAACTCAAGCAGGGAACTTTGAGTTATTGCAGGAGAAATTGCATGAGAGATAAAATATCCATACTGATTTGCGCCAGCTCTGCAAACAGAAACGACTAATGGAGAAGAAGTCCATTCATTTTTAAACTCAGGGTATTTTAAGAGCATGGAATCCAAAAAAACAAGGTTGTCATTAAGTCCGGAAAAGGATTCAGTTACCATCAATTCATTCCAGATAACGTTGGAATTCACAAGCGATTTATATATTTTGTCCGGGTGATCACACTCAAAAATCAGAGGCGCTGTAATTGGAACTGCTTTTAAAGCGTTGTTAACCGGTCTGCTGACCTTTGTAAAATAAAAATAACTCCAAATCAATCCCAGGAAAAACCCGATGACTAATATCGTTATAATGATTTTGCGTAACAAAAGTGACCGTTGCACAACTCTGTTAATAAGTTCAACACAAAATTAAGGAATATTGCGGTAGTTGGGGGTACTTTTATTTCATGCGTGGTCAGAAGGGCACCCTGTGTTTTCTTCGTGCTTTGTTTTAACAGCTTATTTAGAAAACATCATCAGCGACCGTTCGCTGCTGAAGCATTGCTGCAAGCGTCCGGACATTTTGTGTTTTCCGGGTTACGACATAGACGAGGAGTTGCCCTGCCCGCACGCCCGGCAGCACCGCACTCTGGTCTTTCACCCTTTTTCCACGGCTTTTTTGCATGCACCTATGACTGGGACGGCCGCACCGATGAC
>CAZUDW010000055.1:4551-19449 GCA_964619305.1 uncultured Flavobacteriales bacterium | reverse complement strand
CTCCGCGATGACGGGTGCGCGTGCCGGAATGACTGATTCAAACCGAAATATTTTCATAAACCCCCGCCACAGCATTTTCTGAAGCAATAACAGAGTTCTACGGTGCCACGGGAGAAACGGTTTTTGTGCTTAATGAAAATGATTTATAAATCAACTAATCTACCCACTTAAGCGTGCTGATGAGGTGGCTTATATCTTCTTCCATATATTTCTCCACCGGGGCGGTGGAATCGGCATTAGGGCGGGCATTAAAATACAGGGCTCCACGTATGAAGTGTTTGATACTATCTGTAAGGTAGAATTGGCAGGATGACGCTGCATTTCCCTCCAATTGATATACGAGTCCATATACCTGATGTTCATCAAAAATAACTGGTGTCTCCTCAATACCGGAAGCCTTCACTATATGTTTCATCGCCAATGTTCTTGAATCTTCAATGTATTCGCGCAAAGTATCATCAATATCGAAATAAGTCATATACAGTTTGCAATTGAACAGGGGATAAATAATATTCAGATTGCAATGACTTTCGGTGGTATCGACAATGGCATTTGTAGCATATTCAAAAACAAAGGGACAACCACTTAGGTACGTATTGTACTCGTGTTCGGGCAAATTAATCCTGAAAAATCCTTTTGGTTTAGGCATATATGTTTCTGTGCAGGAAGTTAGTAAAAATCCAGAAAAGCAAATAATCATCAGGAAGATGTTAAATTGTCCACCGGATGAATTGCTTTTGCTTTGCGATGAGTCTTGTTCCGGCAATGTAACTTTCACTTGTTTAACGCGCCTTTTATCAGATGCTTCTACTGTGAAGATATAATCCCCAAAGCTAATTCTTTCATTTTTCAATGGTATTTTACCTGTAAGTTCTATAATAAAACCCGCTACTGTGTCTGCTTCTCCTTTTGCCTGTTCAAATATATCTCCTTCAACACCAATTATCCGATAAAAATCGTTTAAAGGTGTTTTTCCAACAAATACATAATTTCTATCATCAAGTTTAGTAAATACTGTTTTATCGTCATCAAACTCATCTGTGATCTCACCAACCACTTCCTCTATGATATCCTCCAGGGTTATAATACCTGAGCTGCCTCCATATTCATCCACAACAATAGCCATGTGCATCTTTTTCATTTGAAATTCTCTCAACAGATCATCAATCTTTTTGGTTTCCGGCACAAAGAAAGGCTTCCTGATCAGGTTTCTCCATTTATAATCACTATCCTTTCTGAGGTAAGGCAAGAGGTCTTTGATGTAAATCAATCCTTCAATAGAATCAAAATCACCTTTGAAAACGGGCAATCTTGAAAATCCGGAATCCAGAATTATCTTTTTAAGATTTTCGAAAGTAGTTCCGATTTCAATTGCAACAACATCCAGTCTGGGAGTCATGATTTGCTTAACGTCAGTTTCCCCGAATTTAACTATGCCTTTGAACATCTTGTCATCTTCTTCCGTTGTGACTTCATCCCTTGTTATCTCAAGTGCATGAGATAAATCATCTATAGTGATATTACTATGTTTTTTTGCAATCCGCTTATCGATAAAAGTAGTAGATGTAACTAATATAGTTGATAAGGGACTGAAAATCTTTCCCATGATAAATAAGGGATAGGACATCAGCAGAGTTAACTTATAAGCATAGGTTGTAGCATACACTTTTGGGGTAACTTCTCCCAGCAACAGGATGATAAATGTAATTAACAGAACTTGCACAAAAAAACCAAGAAGCGAATGCCCTGAGAAATTAAAATTAGAATTCACGAAAAAAGCAGAAATAACCACAAAACCAACATTGACAAAATTGTTGCCTATAAGGATAGTAGCTAATAACTTCTTGGGTTTTTCAAGCAAATTAACCGATAATCTGGACCTTTTGCTATTGAGCTTTTTTAGTTTCAGTATCTCATCAGGTATAAGAGCAAAATATGCTACCTCCGATCCTGATAATAATGCGGAAATAATCAGCAACAAAATAATACAGAGTAAAGCAATAATACTGCTAACACTCATAAGAAAGAATTGAGGTAATTATTTTGAAACTACAAGGGTCTCCTGGTTCTTCGGAATTCATCCTTAATGTAATACTCAGAAAGGTAAATCGTCAGTTACATCTGCGCTATCCTGTTCCACATCATTATCTAAAGTTTGTTCCGGTTCTTCAACTGTAGAAGATTCTGGTGACTTGTATTGTAATGATTCTTCATCTCGTTTACCGCCAAGCATAGTGAAATCATCTGCAACAACTTCAGTGATATATTTCTTTTCGCCATTTTTTTCGTATGATCTTGTACGAAGTTTCCCTTCCACATATAATAACTGTCCCTTTTTAAGGTAAGTCTCAGCTATTTTAGCCAAGCCTGTTTTCCGAATAGAAATGTTGTGCCAGTCGGTAGGTAAAGAAACACGCTCTCCAGTTTCCTTATTCTTATATGTTTCGGTTGTTGCAAGTGGAAAATTTGCAACCGTACCTCCATTTTCAAAATACTTGACTTCAGGGTCTTTACCCAAGTTACCAATTAAAATTACTTTATTTATACTGCCTGCCATGATAATTAGATTTGTTTAAACAAAATTATAAAAATTATTATTATTATTATGAAAATTTGTTTTTTTCAATAAGATATTTTTCGATCAAACGGGGAACGGCAAAGGATGAAAGTCTGGAATATGTCGTATGAATTATGCCTGCTGGATTACTTGTAATCTGGTTTGATTGTATTTCTATGAATTTTGCAATGATGATCTGATGAGTGAGAACATGTTTGAAGGTTTTACTGATGTTTATAATTTCCCATTTAACCTCTTTCAAAAAGTCAGATCCTTTCAATTCCTCATAAACGCACTTATTGTCTAAGAATTTATCGGATTCTATCAAAGGAAAATCATACATTCCTTTCCAAATATCATTATCAGTCCTTTTATGAATCAATATTTCATCATTACACTCAATAATCAGGTAATTAAAATAACGTTTTCTTCTAATTATTTTATTTTTTTTCACAGGCAGTTTTAACTGGGTATTATTGAGATCAGCAATGCATTTCTGCTGAATGGGACACACCAAGCAATCGGGCATTCCCGGTACACATTGTATCGCACCAAAATCCATAATAGCCTGGTTATAGGTTGATGATTGTTTTTGTGGGAGTATTTTATGTGCAATTGCTTTAAAATATGATTTGCCTTTTGAGGTGGATGGATCTGCACTTAAACCAAAAAACCTCGCCAAAACACGAAAAACATTCCCGTCAATAACTGGATGCGGCAGATTAAACGCAAACGATGCCACAGCAGCAGCGGTATGTTCCCCTACCCCTTTTAATTGTCTGATTTCATTATAATTATCAGGAATTTTTCCATCATAGTGGCTCATAACCTGCTTTGCTGCTTTGAGCAAATTCCTTGCACGAGTGTAATACCCAAGTCCCTGCCATAGTTTTAATATGCCTTCTTCATCTGACTCTGCCAGAGCGGCTATTGTAGGATAACGATCTAAAATGTTATTAAAATATTCTTTTCCTTGCTCTACTCTTGTCTGTTGCAAGATCACCTCTGAAAGTAAGATAATATAAGGATCTCTAGTGTTTCTCCAAGGCAAAATTCGCTTGTTCTCTTTATACCAAGTCAACAATCCATCAGAGAAGTATTCCCCCGTATCGTTAATTGAATTTCCGGAAATCAAAACAAGCAGAAACTAAAATCCTGAAATTTAATTTCAATAGTCATAATAACTACGAAATATGCCGGTTTTAATTCCGGCAAATATATAATCGCTGATTTGTCTGTTCATTCCGTTACTTTTTCGGTGTATATAAGTTACAAAAGCAAATGTGTTCATCTTTCCAGATATCATATACTCTATTCTTACTTCATTATCAATCAGAGTATTGAACTGCCCTTGTAATAAAAAATGTCCAAAATCACCGTTTCTTGTAGTATAATCCTGATATATATCACCGCCAAAATTAATTCCGGCAGTGTCTGTACCAAACTGAGCGTATATGAATTTGTTCATTATCGACCATCTTTTCTTTATAAATGAAGCAATTAAAATTCCTTCTCTGAAATTTGCTCCAAGTGGGTGAGCAAGTGCTTGTCCAAAATGACCGTAATTCTGCAAGATACTGCCATGAGAGTATGTATATGGTCTCACCATATTAACCTCTGACTGTAAAGTGAGTCCTTTTATTCCTATCGGATTAAAATACTTTATCCCTACCTGAAGCCCGTACTTATTGCCCCACCAACCTTTATTATTCATCATTTCGCTTAGAAGAAATTCATCAATGAGCCATTGCCCGTATATTTGTACTGTCTTAAACATCTTCACCCTGCTACTTAAACCTATAAGTGAATTATCTGATGATCCAAGTGAATATTCAACAGGTCTGAAAAATATAACGGGATTCAGATAGTTGACATCATAACCCCTGTTGTTCAAGGTATCTTTGGCTTGCCATACCACTGATTCGAAAAAAGATAAATTAATTCGTTTGCTCACATTCCAACTCAGATAATGTAATGTAGCAAACTTGTCTTTAAATGATTTGTATTTCCCATCGGTATTTCTGACATCTTTAAAATTAGCGTACAAATTCACATATTGTAAATGCCACACATTTGTTGTCATTCTAAGATATGGATAATTATTTGCGACATCTGAAAGGAAAAGTGAACGATATCCATCGCCCCAGAAATGTTTTCCTTGTCCTGCATCCAGAAGAAAATATCTGGAAGGGGACCAGGAAATATACCCTCCCCATTCCTTGTGATGATACCCAAGTTCAGTACCAAAAGCATAACCCTGTGAAGGTACCACATGATTATTCTCTATTTTAGACCTTATAAAATCAGGATATGAAGCATTTGCAGTAAGATAATAAGCATTTAATGCCAGTTTGCTCTTATACTGCACATTCAGAACTGCCCCGATTGAATATTCTGATATTCTTTTACTGATGTCAGACTTGTCATATCCTTCTCCTATCATAAAAAGTGGATTTATCTCAAGGATAGCATATTGTTCATCTTGATTGGGTTTACTTCCTTTAAAGGTATCCCGAAGAACGGGTAGTTGTAACTGATTAAATACAGAATCAATACCCAATAATTTCAGTTGGTTAATATTATATGGTTTTTGAGAATTATGAAAAGAAATTTTACAATTGTTAAGTGCAAAAGCAAATCTCTCTTCGATATTACCATTAAGAGGAATCATAGCAGGTTGTGCCTGCAGTTTTAGCAGATCAACACAAAACAAGCAAATAAACAAAAGTTTAATTCTGGGAAATCCTTTCACGTTCGGGAAATTCTAATTCGTGAAATCTAGTGATTTTACTTTTGTGCTTGGTATTTTTTTGGAAGAAAAATGGCAATTGTGCTAATATTACCGCTACAGAACCACTGATAAGAAATGATTCATTTGGTCCATATTGTAACAGAACCGTCAGGGCAATAATAGCAAAACTGAATAAATATATTGTGACTACAGCCCAAGCGTGGCTGCAACCAATATCTATCAAGCGGTGATGGATGTGTTTTTTATCAGCCGTAAACGGAGAAATCCCTTTGATGGCACGGTAAACAAATATCCGCATAGTGTCAATCAAAGGATAAGCCAAAGCTGCCATGGCAAAAACAGGTTTTGATATTCCTTTTAATTGCTGTGGTAATTCTGTATTATCAAATTCTACTAATTTGATAGAAAGAACAGAAATAATCAGCCCAACGATCAATGCCCCGGAATCTCCCATAAAAATCCTGGCAGGTGAAAAATTAAAGAAAAGAAAAGCAATTAATGATCCTGCCAAAGCAAATGCAAGGCAAGCATTCTCTATTCCCCCGGCAAGATAGAACCATGTTCCAAATGCAATGCAAACAATAGCACCAACACCAGGAGCTAAACCATCTACACCGTCAATAAGATTGAATGCATTTACAATGACGGTATATGTAAAAAGAGAGAGGAATATACTTGACCACAGGTTAATGTCTGTTATTCCAAGCAAACCGTGCATACTTGTTATCCGGATATTAGCCATAAATACGAGAATAAAAGCGACAATTAAATGCCCTACAAGTTTTTTTACCGGTGCAGTACCAATGATATCGTCTTTCACCCCAACAAAGAACAAGATAAGCATTGATGCCCCGATATATTTGAAATCATTGATAGCACTTATCAGGTGGTCATATTCATGAATATCATTGAAAGGATACCAAAGAAAATATGAAAACAAAGTTCCTGCAAAGATGATGATACCTCCAATAGTAGGAATGCTCTTCATATGTAGCTTTCTTGCACTCCCCGGTTTATCAACAAGATCTTTCAGAAAAGAAATTCGTATAAGTGCCGGTACAGACAGCAGGACAATGATAAAAGCTGTAAAGAATCCAAATAATATTGTGTCCATTTAAATGCTGTTATAAACTCTAAAAGTCAAAATATTGATTAAAAATATCTGTTTTAAACCCAAAATATATATAATGAATTGATTCAGTTCCGTTTATAATCATCTCTTCCTTATTTAATCTACTAACAAATCCTGCAATTAATTTTTGATGAGAAGCCCTGTTTACCTCATAAGCGAGATAAAAATCCTGGTATAATAAATTATTTCCCAATGTTTGATTAACCGCATTCACTAGTTTGTATTCAAGGATAAAACTACGGATTCTGAGATCTATAAACGTAATAAACTCATTAAAGTTCCCCTGAAACGGATGGGCCATCGATTGTCCCATATCAAAGTATGACTGCAATTGAACATCATGTACATACATACCTTCATCTGAATGATTGTATTCTACCTGTATATCAAGATTTTTTATTAAAAGATCGAATATCTTCATACCTGATTGCCAGGCATATTTATTTTCATCATCCATTGCGAACTGGCTATAAATGATCAGTTTTTTAAAGGGATTAAGTCTCAGATTAATTCCTGCCAAAGCATTGTTTTGGTCATTGAATCCATACATTGCAGTATTGATAACAGGCAGTGGATTTGCAAACATGTAATTGACTGGTTTGCTGCCCGTGCTGTCCCATCTCTGCCAAATTATACTTTCAAATAAACCTACCTGCAACCACTTTAGTGGAATTAAGCTGAGATAGTGAAAGGAAGCACTTTTACGCTGAAAAAGTGCTTCAGGTGTTGTAGCTTCAGGTATTCTTTCCATACTTTGCAACCAGGCATAAAGTGCAGTGTATTGAATTTTTTGTTTTAAAAATCGTGTATTGATTCTGAGATATGGATAACTAAATGCATTATCTGAAAGTAATATCGAGCGATATCCATCACCGATAAAATTTTTACCATGCCCGAATTGTATGTTAAAATGAATGTCGGGAGCAATTGAAACATATGCTTCCGAAAATGCAAAATCCGATCCATTCGTTTTGAATGACTTTTCCCTACCCTGGCCCGGAACAACTCCTGTGTCATCTATATAATCCCTGATATAAGACGGAAAGACCGCTTGATTTTCAAAAAATGATGTTCCGAAAGAAACATATTTGCCAATATCGCCTGAAGCAGTGAATCCCCTCATGTTCCTGTAAAAAGAACTGAGATCATTATTTGTCAGAGAAGGCATGAACTCAAGGTCAAATACAGGATCGGCAGTGGCATGAAACAGACCCGAATCTATCACTATTAAATTTTCATCTCTCAGTTTTCTCTCAAACCATGTTTTTCTCTTCTTTTTATCTTTCTTTAAAGAATCCTCCGGAAGCCATAACGTTATCATGGGTTTGAGAGAAGTATGAACTTTAATGCCGGGATATGACAGCTTTCTGTCTATTTGCAGATTCACACTTCTGCTCAAAGGCAGCAACTGATTTTGCGAATAGGTTGCACCGGTGATAATAAGCAATAATGTTATTGAAAATACGAATCGCATATAACGCGCCTTAATCAAAATATTTTATAGATTTTATCTCAGAATATACTGACTCTATTCCCTGCAACAACTGTATACTATGCCGCCATCCCAAAGAATGCAGGAATGACACATCCAATAATTTCTGAGCTGTGCCATCTGGCATTGATGTATCCCATAGTGTTTCTCCTTGAAATCCTGTTACCTCAGCAATCACTTCCGCCAGTTCCCTTATTGTAATATCACTGCCTGTTCCAATATTAACAAACTGTTTTTCATTATAATTGTTCATTAAAAAAAGGGCTGCATCTGCAAGATCATCAACATGCATAAACTCTCTGCGCGGATTACCGGTTCCCCATAACTCTACCTCATCTCTCCTCTCCACTTTAGCAGTGTGATATTTTCTGAGCAAAGCCGGCAAAACATGAGATGTTTTAAGATTATAATTATCATTAGGACCATAAAGATTCGTTGGCATTGCAGAAATAAAATTACATCCGTATTGATCTCTAAATGCTTCGCAAAGCTTAATGCCTGCAATTTTAGCTATTGCATACGGTTCATTTGTTTCCTCAAGATACCCGCTTAGCAGGTAATCTTCCTTCAATGGCTGGGGTGCCATTTTAGGATAAATACAGGAAGATCCTAAGAAAAGCAGTTTCTTCACACCACTTTGATGTGCACAACGTATCACGTTGGTTTCAATCATCAGGTTATCATATATGAAATCTGCCCTGAAGGTATTGTTTGCCTGAATTCCCCCCACTTTAGCAGCTGCCAGAATCACATAATCAGGTTTCTTCTGACTAAAAAACTTTTCCACCTCTTTCTGCACACGAAGATCGAGTTCTTCAGATGAGCGCATGATCAGTCTGTTGTATCCCTCTTGTTTCAATTTTCGTACGATCGCTGATCCCACCATCCCCCGGTGTCCTGCAATATAAATTGATGCTGATCGCTCCATTTTTATATTTCTCTATTGATTAAATATTTCAGACAGTATGAATGTGTACCGTAGTTACAGAAGTGACTTCAATATGAACAAAACTATAAAATTAAACCCGGTACAAATATTTAATATTTTTTTCACCTCTTATATTGATGATTTTATAAATCATTACATTTGCCGATAATTCCTTTAGGATGAATTGCATCGCTAATATATATTCTTATTGCCGTATTGCGGTTGCGGCAGCTATGGTCATGTGGCATCACTTTATGCACAAACCATCTGATGCGATTGTTCTGCGCTAAGCAGATACTCATTATCCAATCATCCATTATAATTTAAAAATCTCCACTTAATGACCGTAATTACAGAAAATATAATTAATAAGATAACCAACCTGATCGTAATCCTGAACAGGAGAGGCGAGTTGACTTACATTAGTCCATCTGTAAAAAAAATCCTAGGTTATGAACCGAATTCTCTACTTGGAAAACAGGGTTGGAAATATACAAGTCACAAACAAAGTGAAATTCGTGAATTAGTTGCTGTTACAAGGAAAATGGCAATAGGGATAAGACCACTTGTTCATGAACCATTTGAACAAGAAGTTATATCAACAGAAGGTCATAAGGTGTGGCTATTGTGGAATGTTTCCAGCGGAACTGATGATACGTTGGTGGCAGTTGGTTACGATATTACCAAAAGAAAAAATGCTGAAAAAAAACTGGAACTAAAAAACAAATTCCTGCTCTATAGGAACAGCCAGATGATTGATAGCATCGAATATGCAAGTATTATCCAAAAAGCCATTCTACCGGACAAAGACGAAATAGGGAAACATTTCAGTGATCTTTTTCTTTTTTATCAACCAAAAGATATTGTAAGTGGTGATTTTTACTGGTATCATAACACCGGACAATATATTTTTCTGGCAGCTGCAGATTGTACCGGACACGGTGTGCCTGCCGCACTAATATCCGTGCTTGGCTGCTCGCTTCTCAGAGAGATCATTGTAAAAAATAAAATTTATGATCCGTCTGAAATATTATATAAACTGGATGGTGAGATCATCAACGCTTTTGTTCAAAAAGGTATGGAACCTGAAACGCATGACGGAATGGATATCTCCCTGCTTAGATTAGATTTAAAGAATAAAGCAGGAGTTTATTCAGGAGCATTCCGGCCTTTGATTCATATTCGTGGGGATGAACTGACAGATTATGAAGCGCAACACTTCCCGATCGGATTTTATTTCGGAATTAAAAAAGAGTTCAGGAACAGGGAATTATACCTTGAAAAAGGTGATCTGCTTTACATGTTCTCGGATGGTTATACCGATCAGTTTGGTGGAGAGAATGTTAAAAAATTTAATAGAAAACGTTTCAGAAACCTGCTGTTTTCAATTAGCAAAATGCATCTGCAAAGACAGGAAAAGGAGCTTGCTGAACATTTCGATCAGTGGAAAGGTAAAAGAGAACAAGTAGATGATGTCATGGTAATCGGCATAAAAATCTGATCAATCCATCAGGGGTAAAGCAATGGCTTCAGGAACTCTTGCAACCGGGTATCTCATGTGTTCTTTTTCATACCATTCCGAGTGGCGATATAAGAACTCTAACATGGCCCATTTGTTGGCTGCAAACTCCTTATCAGTAGATTTTTTCGCTTCAAATAACTTTTTGACAGCCGAATTATCCTGCAACATCTTTTCTGCTTTTTTAGCAAAGAGGTAATCCGAGAACCATTCCTTTTGCTGCAATATTTCGTCAAAAAAATTCCATGCAAAATAGGAATCAGTAGCACGGGGCTCCAGTGTTTCCACAATATATCTGTTGCTTGCCTGGTTGAGGATGATGAGATAGTCGCCCAGATGATATCTGATCCTCTGCTTTTCTATCCGGGTTTGCACCTCTGTGTGAAGATAATGTCCTTCAAACGGACTGTTTATCGTGTGGTAATTATTGATATAATACACCTCAACTTCAAGTGTAGTGTCCTGTTTAAGGCGGTACATCTCAATGTTGTTCAACTTTAACCTTTCAATCACTTTTTCACGGGAAGCAGGCACAATATATGCATAAGGAGCTTTCACAACATCCTTTGCAATGAGATGATTATAATAGGGTATTTCTTTTTGATAGGGAGTTGCTGGATCGTACCACAAACTGTTTAAACCGGTTACATTACTTGTGATGTATTTTGCTTTATATCCTTTAAAAGAAAGTGTATCAAACCGGCTGCTGTCCATCTTCCAACTGAGTGTAAAATCTTTTTGTAGAGACACTTCCCTATCGGCTTTCTTTCTTACTTGTTCCAATGCTTTATGATTAGAATCCGTAAACCGGATCACAGAAAGCAGGAAAAAGTAGGTAGCCAGCACCCTGTCTTTAAATGGCTTAAGCATATGCGCTTCAGTTATAAAGCCAATGGTATTAAACAATGTTGTATATCCGGTTGAATAACGAGGTGTTTCAAGAAAATCCCTGATACCTTCTTCAGGAGTAGTACCAATTTTATCCACATATGGAATCATTTCATAGCCGGCTTTTTCCATATCATCATAAAGAACCCCCAACATTCTTGTTTTAACAAAATCCGAAAGATCTGCCTGCAATTTATCCAACTGAGTGGTGATCAGGGTCATCACATAAGAATAGTCAGCTCCATCTGAGGTGTGTGTATCAACATAAATGTCCGGATGCCACAGCTGGAACATTTCTTCAAAACTTTTAGCATTGTGCGAATCGCATTTGATAAAATCCCTGTTCAGATCCAGGTTACGTGCATTGCCCCTGAAACCGTATTCCTCAGGACCGTTCTGATTTGCCCTGCTACAGCAACTCCTGTTCAATGCACCTCCTATATTATAAATCGGGATGATGCAGATCACAACATGTTCAGGTAGTTTTTTTCCGGTAATATTACTGAGCAAATCCTCAGCCAATTTCACGCTGGCATCAATTCCACAAGGCTCACCGGGGTGAATACCATTGCATATCATCACGACTCTTCGACCTTTCTTTTTAAGTGAAGCAGGATTAAAATCTGCATCATTTGAGATTACAAAAAGATGTAGAGGTTTGCCGGCATCTGTTTGTCCGTATTCCAACAGCTTACCCTTCCGGTACATGCTATCCAACTGGTGATATGCTGATATGGTTTGTGCATAAGTCAGCGTTTTGTTGTGTTCATAGGCATTGCTTAGCTGGCAATACGCAATCCCCTGCAAAAAAAATACAAACAATACAAGATTAATTTCCTTTCTGAAACACTTCATATTTTATTTTATTTAACATCAAATATGTAGGATAGCGAAAGTACAAAACAAGATGTTTTCCCACGATGATGATTGAAAATCCTCTTTTTTATCCTGATCATTGGATTTCAGAAGGATTAAACACCTCGTACATACTCTTGGTATAATTCGTGATGTCATAAGTGAAAAACGCCCCGAAAATATCCTCCGTTGGATTATCCGTATAAAATGACACATTGGAAGCTTGCGCCTGATTTATAAAATCAAGTAACACACACCAAACAACAACAAATAAATTGCATTAAAACGAAATATATCTGCCTTGCAAGTCTCCTACCCTCTTATCTTATCGAGCAAACTGTTAAGTTGCTTTACCTTATTCTCAGAAATGTTGGAAAGAATATCATCGAACTGTATTTCAATTGCATCAATTTTTTTGAGTAAATCCAATCCACCTTGAGTGATTTTTACATCCATTTGCCTGCGGTCTTGAGGGCGGATTTTTCGTTCAAGGAGTTTTTTTAATCTCAATCGTTCTACAATGCGGGAAACATCTGAACTTCTGTCTATCATCCTTTTTTTTATTTCACCTATAGGAATCGCCTTGCCATTTTGTCCACGAATTATTCTTAAAACATTGAATTGCTGGGTAGTTAAATCAAACTCCTTCAATAAGGCCTCAACTTTTGAAGTGATGAAACAGTTTGTATAATAAATATTCAGTATTGCCTTTTGTTTCTCAGTCCTGAATTTCTTCTGTTTTATTTCTTCTTCTAGTTTCAATACTGTTATGTTTTAAAGAAACTTGAAAACATTTCGGGATTGCGCAAATAATTGGCAACCCACACCACCAACAGCAAAATGGACTGCAGGATGAACATTTCTCCATGCCCCATGTGGGTTGCTATCGCCCCACCGATATGAGCAGAAAGAAGCAGCACACCAAGTGATGAAGTTTTCGGAATAAGAAATAGAATAGCAGCAATGAGTTCACCCATACCTATCAAGAGCAATTTGCCTTCTAATCCCCATTTGGCGAAGTTGAGTGCCATTTCAGAGTCTGCTCCGGACATCAACTTCATTGTTGCACTCATTATGAACAATGCTGACAACAGCCCTACTAATATCCAGGCTGCAATTTTACGCTTTTTTGATAGTGGTTTTATTTCCATAATAAAGGATTTTTTCATTTAGATTTTTTTGTGTATTCCATCGCAAAATGGTTTGTTGTTACTCATTTTGCATCCGCACCATGCCACTTTTTTGGCTTCGGTGATCTCTGTCATAACCGGTGTGAATGAAGTGCCTTTATGCGATCCATCACAATAAGGTTGGTTTTTGCTTTGCCCGCAGGCACACCAGTAATATTTACCGGGTTGTACATCCATTACATACGGCATTTTTTGAGTAATTTTCGGTTTTTCCATAACTTTTGTAGTTTTATTTGTTTTTGTTTAAAATGATTATTGTTTTACAAATTCAGCATTTGCTGTTATTTGCACTTCTTCTCCAAGCATCATAGCAGGCATGGAGGTGCCGATTCCGAAATCCAAGCGGTTGAGTGTTCCTGTTACTTTGAAACCAGCAATGGTCTTCTTTGTCATCGGATTAGTTCCGGTCTTACCAACAGCAGTCAACTCAATTGTTTTTGTTATACCGTGTATGGTAATATCTCCTGTGACTTTGTAATTATTAACGCCTGTTTTTTTAAATGTTTTACTTTTAAAAGTAATGGAAGGATATTTTTCCGCATCAAAAAAATCAGGGCTTTTCAAATGGGTGTCGCGTTCCCCGTTATCGGTATTAATACTGTTTACTTCGGCAGTCATTTCAACGATTGCATCCGAAAAATCATCCTTTGAAGAAATAACTTTTGCATCAAACGATTTAAACCATCCGTCAACTTCTGATACCGTGAGGTGCGTTATCGTAAAGCGCAGTTTTGCGTGTGCTTTATCTAATTTCCATGTAGATTGTCCGGTAAATGTGAATGCGCACAACAATGTTGCTGCCGCAATTATTATTGGTAATTTTTTCATAATGATTTGTTATAAATTAGTAAATAGAATTAATCTTTCGGCAAATATACAAATTATTTGTTTAACCAAATATTGTTTAAACATTTTTATTGATATTTTTTAAGACAGACTCTTTATTCGTGATAATAAGAGGGTAAAAAATATATGGGTTTATGATCGGGATATCGCGAAAGTAAAGAGATCTATAGGTATCTGCTCTTACATAAAAAGTCTAAACTTCATTAAACTTTATTCATAAAAAAGAATTGTTAAAAAATGTTAAAAATCAATCATTTTTTATATCCGATGGTATTGAATATATAATTTTGCTTTTATTATTTACGATTAAAGAAATTCATAAGTAGAGAATAACTTAAATTGTATGTATCATGAAAAACGATTATAGTAGTTTCCGGGTTTTTATTCACAGATCGGCAATAATTATTATAGCTGTCGGTATGAATTTATTTCTATTGGCTCAATCGAAAGAGAAAGAAGATAAAAATGAGCCTGAGGTACATATAAAGGTACAAAAAGAAACAGATGAAAATGGTAATACTACCCGATATGATTCCACTTATTCGTGGACATGGAGTGGCAGAGGTCAACTACCGGATGAGATAAATCAAAAATTATTAGACTTATTCAAACACAATACTTTTCCGGATAATTTTCCTTTTTCTGATTCCATAATGGAGTCACTGAATGGATTTGATCCTTTCCAAGATGACACTTTTTCCAAGGATCATTTTTTCGATGATAACTTCTATGACCCGCT
>CAZUDW010000055.1:0-4451 GCA_964619305.1 uncultured Flavobacteriales bacterium | reverse complement strand
TGGGAATATAATTCACTGGCAATTCCTCCACCACACTTTGAATCTGACATCATGCTGTAATACAAGACAGTATCTAAGCTTATAACTATCTAAATTGCGTTTATAAATGAATATTCACATTGAAAATCTGACCAAGAAGTACGGTGCGCAACGCGCTGTTGATAGTATCTCAATGGAAGTAAACACCGGTGAGATTCTTGGTTTCCTCGGACCTAATGGAGCCGGTAAGACAACAACCATGAAGATGATTACCGGATACCTTAAAATGGATGAAGGGGAAATTCTTATCGGAGGTAAATCCATTGCAGAGGAAGCAGAAGAAATAAAGAAACATATTGGTTATTTACCAGAAAATACCCCCATGTATAATGAGATGCCTGTGATAGATTACATGGAATTTTGTGCTGCATTGCAAGGAGTTCCAAATGAGATGATGCCTGAAAGAGTTCGGGAAATGATCAGGATATGTGGTCTAAATCAGGAAAAACACAAAAGAATTGGCGAGTTATCAAAAGGCTACAAACAAAGAGTTGGACTTGCACAAGCCATGATACACGATCCGGATATTCTCATCCTGGATGAACCAACTACCGGACTGGACCCAAACCAGATAGTTGAAATAAGAAGTCTTATCAGAGACCTTGGAAAAGAGAAAACCGTCATCCTCAGCACACATATTTTACCTGAGGTAGAAGCTACATGTGATAGAATACTAATTATCAACAAAGGAAAAATAGTAGCCGATGGCACTGCCGAATCTCTTAGGAACAAATCGCAAGGGCATAAGCTGTATAGAGTGGCAATTGAAGAAGCTGAACCAAATGTTATTTTTAATGCCTTACAGGAACTACCTTCGGTTACCTCTGTTGATTTCTCTGACAGGAAACAAAACCGTCTTGATGTGCAGTGTGCGCAAAATCAGTCAGCTGCAAGAGACATCTTTCAACTTTGTGTGAAGAATAATTGGGTGCTTACGGAATTGACTCCCATAGAAACCAAGTTGGAAGATATATTCAGAAACCTAACAATGAACTGATATGAGAAACATCTGGATCATAACCAAAAGAGAGTTAAGGAGTTTTTTCGATTCCTTAATCGCATATATAATGTTGGCTCTTTTTTTAGGGCTAAGTGGTTTTTTTACATGGATTTACGGAAGCGATGTTTTCATTGTGGGGCAGGTGAGTCTGCGCTCATTTTTTGGCATAGCATACTGGACGCTCTTTTTCTTTATACCGGCTCTTACAATGCGCCTGCTTGCAGAGGAGCGTAAAACGGGAACTATAGAATTGCTCCTTACAAAAGCAGTAACAGATAGGCAGGTTGTTCTTGGAAAATTCTTTTCAACCCTGCTGTTGATCTGCGTGGCATTCGCCTGCACCCTGCCTTATGTGATCACACTTGCCAATATAGGAAATCTGGATAATGGCGCTACAATCTGTGGATATTTAAGTTTATTACTAATGAGTGCATCATACATAAGCATTGGTTTATTCACCAGCAGTATGACTTCTAACCAGATAGTGGCTTTTCTCAGTGCCTTGTGTATTGGTCTGTTCTTTCACATTATTTTCGGTGTGCTAGCCAGTCAATTCACAGGCAATCTGGGCATTTTTTTCGACACCCTCAATTTACAGATGCACTTTGAAAGCATATCCAGAGGTGTTATAGACACAAAAGACATTATTTACTTTTTCTCCATCATCCTGCTCGGACTGCTATTTTCTGAATATTCACTATCAAAACGTTATACAAAAGGATAAGACAATGAATACGAGAAGAGTTTGGATTATTACCGGTATTATCGTAGTGCTCAATTTACTGGGAGAAGAGTTCTACCATCGCTTTGATCTTTCTGAGGACAATCAATATACACTGAGCGATGCAACAAAGAATATACTAAAAGGGCTGGACCAACCTGTTACGGTTAAAGCATATTTCTCAGAAGAGTTACCTCCCAATATAGCCAAAGTACGCAAAAATTTTAAAGAGTTACTGGTTGAATACAACAACCTTTCACACGGAAATTTAGTTTATAATTTCGAAAATCCAAACGAAGATGAACAGATAGAGAAGGAAGCCATACAGAATGGCGTGCAACCCGTGCTGATCAATCTGAGGGAGAAAGACGAAATCAAACAAAAAAAAGCCTTTTTAGGTGCTGTGATTTCCCTGGGAGAAGACAATGAAGTAATCCCCTTTATGAACCCCGGTGGTGCAATGGAATATGCACTGTCAACCGCTATTAAAAAACTATCGATAAAAGATAAACCAACCATTGCATTTATGCAGGGACACGGGGAACCTGCACTCAGTGAGATGCGGCAGGTAAATTCCGCTCTCAGCATCCTTTATTCGGTTGAACCGCTTCGCATGACAGACACAACACAAATTCCCCAAAAAGTCAAAACCCTGGTCATCATTAACCCAAGCGACAGCATACCTCCACAACAACTTCAGTCCGTTGATAAGTTCATGAACAAAGGGGGACACCTTCTGGTAGCTTTCGACAGGGTTTCAGGCAATCTGCAACAATCATATGGCTCAGCACATAACACCAACATTGAATCCTGGTTGAAAACAAAAAACGTGTTGGTAGAAGACAATTTTATAATTGATGCCAACTGTGCAGCCGTCACGGTGCAGCAACAGCAGGGACCATTCCGTTTTGCAAGCAATATTTCCTTTCCGTTCATACCGATCATCCAGAAATTTGCCGATCATCCCATATCGAAGGGACTGGAAACCGTTGTGCTAAAATTCCCCTCTGCCATCCATTACACTGGAGATTCATCTATTACTTATACTCCCTTTGCTTTCACATCAGATAAGTCCGGTGTATTAAAAGCCCCCCAATTCTTCGATGTTCAGAAACAGTGGAGTGAAGCCGACTTTCCCGAAAAGAATCTAGTGGTTGGCGCCTGTTTCGAGGGAAAGATAAATGGAAGTACCAATGCAAAAATGGTGATTATCTCCGATGGAGATTTTGCTGTAAATGGCAAACAAGGGAATGCTCAGCGAGTTCAGGAGGACAATGTCAATATGCTGGTTAACAGTATAGATTGGTTATCTGACGATACGGGGCTTATAAGCTTAAGAACAAGAGGTGTAACTTCAAGACCCATTGCTGACCTGGAAGAAGGAACCAAAACAATATTGAAATGGCTTAACTTTCTCCTGCCTGTTTTATTGATTATCATCTATGGTTTTGTGCATATGCAACTGAAGAGAAATCAACGAATCAAAAGAATGGAGGTAAATTATGAGTAAAAAGAAAAAATACGTCTTGCCGGTCATATTACTACTATTGTTGGGCATTCTTTTCATTGTTAAGATCACCAAGCCAGGAAAGCCGGATAGCACTTTTAAAACCGATATCATAAATATTGATTCTGCATCTGTAAACAAGATAATCATAAGCCCCTTGGCCGAACAACATGCTGAAATAACATTTATTAAAGACAAGGATCTGTGGTATGTACAAAAAGACAACATCAAAGTAAAAGCGCAGGCCGGCAGCGTTCAAAGTATTTTAAGCCAGTTATCATCGCTAAAGCCAACACGACTTGCATCCCGCAGCAAGGAACAATGGAAGGATTTCAATGTCACCGATTCCCTGGCTACAAAAGTTAAAGTGATGGAGGGATCAAAGGTCGCTTTGAACTTGCTGATAGGGAAATTCAGCTACAGGCAGAAGAATATGGCAGCATACAACAATCGCAATGTGCAGGGAATATCTTATATCAGACTGGATGGTGAGGATAAGACTTATGCCGTGCAAGGTTTCCTGCCTATGACCTTCAACCAAAAATTCAATTCATGGCGCAATCAGCAACTGCTTAAAACCGACAAAACAAAGATCAGCAAAGTGGTTTTCAAATATCCGGCAGACAGTGGTTTTGTTCTTACACTGGCTGACTCCACCTGGCTGATTGACGGTCAAAAAGCTGACTCTGCCAATACTGAGCAGCTACTTAACACCCTGAGTTACCGAAGTTGTAACAGCTTTAAGGACGGTTATACACCTCCGGATATGGCAAATTATACCCTGGATGTTTCCAGCGACAGCATCCAACTATACCATGTGCAAGCATATATTCTTGACTCTGATGAAGTGGTGTTGCATTCCGGCATCAACCCCGATGCCTGGTTCAGCAGCCCTGTCAGCGGCATCTTTGCTCAAATATTTAAAAATAAAGAATTCTTTTTAAAGAAAAAATAAGCGCTTATCCCCTGCTTGGATATGCTGAAGCACAGTCTTTTTTTATTTGTGCTTATTCTTTGGTTTTGGCTTCTGCTTATAAATACTCCTTCCAAAGATGTTAATACAAAGCCCTTTGGATAAGTTGGATATTTAATAAAACAGTAACTTTGGTTCATTAAAATGAATTTAAATTAAAAAAGAGGCACAACTATAGTGGAAATATACGCAATACTGCGTATAGCCACTC
>CAZUDW010000054.1:0-19460 GCA_964619305.1 uncultured Flavobacteriales bacterium | reverse complement strand
CTCCATTAAATTTAGCCAGGCTATCAATAACAAATGGTCATAAGCCGTTTTATGGTATAAACACCACTATGGGAATATACGCAATGCTGCGTATAGCAACTCGTTGGCAACAAGCCGAAAAAAGAAAATAATATTGAGAAATGATTTTTTGCCCACGCTTGGACAGACTAACAAGGAAACAAACGAAAAGTATATTGTAAAATGAGATAAATGGAAAATTTGGGCTATATTTAGCGACTTAAATTTATACGGACATGAACCGAATAAAAGTGAATTGAAAAAAGGTAGACTGTTAATTGCTTCTCCATTCGAAAAAGAAATTAAACGAATAACAACAGAAACAGCAATGATAAGAAACCAGCTTATGATTGACCTTGCTGATAATATAACAGTTGGTTTCATAAGTAAAGCAGGAAATCTTGACAAGCTACTAAAACAATCTAAAAAAGTGCTAACAATAATAGAATAGCCAACACATTTGCAAGCACATTCCGCATTTTCACACCGCTGCTCCACCCCTTTGGCAGGTCAACCCGCAAGCCATAAAATCTGCTGGCTTACGCTTAGTGCACTTTTGAAAAAAACAGGCAATTATTCTATTGATGCCTTGTTGGTATTATCGGAATGGCTCTTAAACCGGATTCCGATCATTAATTCGTGTGTTCCCGAACTGTAATTCTTTAAATTGGACATAGTAATATCGTAGGAATATCCGAACATCAAATTACTCTGATAAACATATCCAAGCATAATCCCGATTGCATCTGCCTCAAAGGGTGAAACAGCAGTGCGATAGGATGCCCCTGCCCAAAACAATTTCTGGTAAATAAAACGCACTGTGGGTTCAATCTGCACCGGAGCCGGTTGCACATATTTTATCATAGCGGAAGGTTCAATTGCAATATCTTCTGAAATGTCAAAAGTATATCCACCAAAAATGAAGTAATGATTAACAAGCCTCCCCATGGTTTCGGGATAATCATCAAAAAACCGCAACTTATACTGTATGATCTGCGGAGCAGATAAACTAAGGAAATAATGATCTCCGTAGAGATAAACTCCGGCACCTCCATCAGGCACCAATGATGTCATCAACCCATTGCTAAAGGCAATATCACCCGGTTCTTTTGTTGTTATTTTTGATCCATCTACTGTAAACTGAAGCAACCCTCCACTTAATCCAAATGACAAATTCATGGTTTCACTCAATTTAACGTGATAAGCATATGCCAGTTGCAGGCCAGTCCTTCTTGTTGGCCCGGTAATATCTGTAAATAAAGTGGCACCTACACCAATTTTGGGATTTTTTAAAGGTCCGTTCAAACTAAAGATATATGTCCTGGGTGAATCGGTTATTCCTGCCCATTGATACCTGTGATTTGATCTCCCGATAAATGACATTTTAGTACCTGCTATTGCAGGATTCATGGGAAAATCGTTAATGAGGTATTGTGTATAATGAGGCAGTTGCTGTGCATAAAGTGAACCGGCAGCCAAAATCAGCAATATTGTTATTCTTATTTTCACAATAATTTTATCTCATTATAGTTATCGGGCCAGTATAAGGTTCGGGAATATCAGGATGATTCAGGTTTATTATATAATAATATGTCCCAACAGGTAATGGTTTGCCTTTATAGATGCCATCCCATTCTTCCTTATAACCAATCGAATGGAACAACATTTCGCCCCACCTGTTATACACTTCCACTAAAGCATCCGGATAACGATCAATATAATCGATTACCCATGTATCATTTTTCCCGTCACCGTTAGGAGAAAATCCATTTGGAAAAACGATTTGAGGGATGACTTCAATTGTTACAGAATCTATTGCAACACAGCCGGAGTCATTCGTAACCGTAAGGTAGTAGGTTGTTGTTTCGGAAGGAGTGGCAACAGGGTTGGCTGCAGTAGAGTCATCCAGGCTTGTAGAAGGTGACCATTGATATGTAGAACCTGAAGCCCCCGTAGGATCACCTCCAAGTGTGGAACTATTACCTGAAACAATGACGTCATCATCACCGGCATCAATAACAGGAGGTGGATTCACATTAATAAATACACCACAAGTGTCTTTACAGGTGCCATCATCAATAATATAGTAATACACATTTTGCCCAACAGAAGGCAATACTGCTATTGTTTGTGATGTTCCTATTAAAATAAATGATTGATCATACCATTCATAAGTAACAGGTCCGGCACCAATAAACGAACCACTGATCAAAACAGAATCCGGAGAAATACACAAACTTGTGTCTCCATCACAAACTGCAAGCAAAATATCGGCTGTATCTATTGTTGCTGTGAGTGTATCTGTACACCCGTTATTGTCAGTAATAATAAGGATATAATCTCCCGGATATAGGTCGGTAATATCTTCGCTAACAGAGGTGTAGTTATTCGGACCTGACCAATTATATGAATACCCGGTGGTACCACCACCTACAGTGATATAAATATATCCTTCATCCGTATTATGACACTGGGCACTAAATAAACTATCAAGATTTGAATACAATAAAGATGGTTCTGTAACAGTGACACTGGCAATACCAACACAACCACTTGAATCTGTAACGGTCACATTATAACTGCCTGTGCATAAGCCGGTGGCAGTTTGTGTTGTCTGATTGCCTGCATTTGAATCCCACTGGTAATTGTAAGGGCTGTAACCACCTGATGGAATTACGGTTGCTTGTCCATCGCAATCTCCATTGCAGGAAACATTAATAAGATTTGATGATAATTGAACTGCTGAAGAATCTATAGTATCAGTCATAATCGTTATGCAACCATTGCTATCGGTTACTATCACAGTGATGAGACCTGCACACAAACTATCAGCAAGGGTACCCGTATCACCATTGCTCCATTGATAAGTATATGGAGACTGTCCACCGGAAGCAGAAGCTGTTGCCTGACCGTCACAATCACCATTACAAGATGAGCCGGATAAATTCAAAGTAACATTAGGACCATTAATATTGCTGATTCCGACACTGTATTCAGAAGTACAGCCATTAGAATCAGTTATAGTAATGGTGTAAACCCCGGCTGCCAAACCGGTTGCCGATTGGTTAGTCTGACCATTGCTCCAAAGATATGTATAAGGAGATGTGCCTCCTGAAATGATTGCAGTGGCATCTCCGTCAGCATTTCCACATGTTGCTCCTGTAATTACAGCGCTATCTAAATTGATAGCTGTTGGTTGCGTTACAATTACAGAATCAACAGCAGTACATCCATGCCCGTCAGTTACCGTCACATAGTGAGTTCCGGAACATAATCCTGTGGCAATTTGTGTTGTCTGCCCGCTGTTTGCCCAATTATAATAATATGGTGTTGTTCCTCCCGATGGGCTAGCGGTTGCACTTCCATCACAAGAACCGTTACAATTCACGTTTGTTCCTGAACTGCTGACCGTCAGCACATTTGGTTCCCCAACCGTAACTTGAGCAACTGTAGAACAACCATTATTGTCGGTTATTGTTACCGTATAAGTTCCTATACAGAGATCGGTTATTACCTGTGTTGTCTCTGTGGTTGACCAACTATAGGAATAAGGAGCCTGGCCACCTGCCGGATTGACCTGTGCCAATCCATCACAAGATGTATTGCAATTACCGTCATCTGAGGATTCATTTGCAGTAATTCCATTCGGTTCATTAACAATTGCAATATCCGTTCCTGTACATCCATTGTTATCGGTAATAGTAATAGTATATGTTCCGGCACATAGTCCTGTGGCAGTCTGTGTAGTCTGACCATCACTCCAAAGGAAAGTATATGGGCCATTCCCACCAATTGGATTTGTAGTAGCACTGCCATTGCAATCACCGAAACACAAAGCATCTGTAATAGCAATATTTGCCTGTATAGGATCAGGTTGTAAAATCTGCAAAGTGTCCACCCCAACACAACCATTACTATCTGTAACAAAAATCTGATAAGTACCGGCACATAAACCGGTTACAGAGGTGGTTGTTTGACCTGCTGGATTCCAGAAATAAGTGTATGGTGTTGTGCCGCCACTTGCTGAAGCACTTCCTGTTCCGTCACAACTTCCGAAACAAGTTGCATTTACCCCGGAAGATGTCACAGTAGGACCTCCAATATTGACAACGATATAGCTAAAAGCTGCTGTACAACCACTGTTGTCAGTAACAGTGACATTGTAAGCCCCAGCACATAAACCTGTTATAGATGACGTTGTTTCCCCATTTGGAGTCCAGTAATATGTATAAGGACTGGAACCGCCAGTAGGTGCAAGCACAATAGAACCGTCACATAAGCCACAGGTAGCATCCGTAACCGATGCATTATCAGTGATGGCAGTTGGTTCGCCTATTATTACAGAATCCACATCGGTACACCCTTTATTATCAGTCACAGTAACTGTATATGTTCCCGGGCATAGTGCTGCAACAACCTGGCTACTTGCTCCTGTACTCCATGAAAATGTATAAGGTGCAGTTCCTCCGGATGGTGTTGAAGTTGCAACGCCATTACACATTCCATTACATTGTGCATCTGTTCCACCAGCATTTGCCTGTAAAGCACCCGGTTCAGTTATAATAACATTTTCTTCTCCCGTGCAACCATTATTATCAGTTACTGTTACTGTATATGTCCCTGTGCATAAACCGTTGATAAATTGTGTTGTTGCACCTGTGCTCCAATTGTAATTATATGGTACAACACCTTGCGTAGGAGAAGATAAAGCATTGCCATTACAATCTCCGTTGCAATTGACATCATTTGAGGATGTATTAGGTAAGATCGGCAGAGGTTCAGAGATAACAACTGTATCTACCGTAATACAACCGAGATTATCAGTTACTTCAACGAAATAAGTGCCTGCACACAGACCGGTTGCAGTAGATGTTGTTTGAGCATTTATATCATTCCATAAATAAGTATAGGGGCTGGTACCAAAAAGGACTACAACGGTTGCACTTCCATCACAATCTCCATTACACAACACATTTGTTCCCGTTGTTGTTGTGATTGGTCCACCGGAATCACTGACAGCAAAAGAAAAGAATCCCTGACAACCATTCTGATCAGTGATAGTAAGGTCATAAACTCCAGAGCATAAGTTAAATATAGCTGAATTGGGAGGGTTATTACCACTCCATGTATAATTATATGGACTTGTCCCGCCAGAAGGTGTAACCGAAATGGAACCATCACATTGACCACAAGTAGAAAAGACGACTACATCTGTTTCTGTTATTACCGATGGTGCGCTTATGGTCGTTGAGGCTACAGCTGAACAACCATTATTGTCTGTAACTGTGACAGAATAAATCCCGGCACATAATCCTGTAGCTGATTGCGTGCTTTGTCCATCACTCCATGAATAAGAATATGGTGTTGTTCCCCCTGATACCGTTACGGTCGCATCTCCATCACAAGAGCCGTCACAAATAGCATCCGTTGCATTTATAGTGAGCAATATCACATTGGGTTCATTTAATGTCACCTGTTGAATTTCTGTACAAGCGCTAGCATCAGTAATAGTCACAGTATATATCCCTGAACAAAGATTTGATACCGTAGAAGCACTTGAACCAGTGCTCCAGCTATAAGTATATGGTGAAGTGCCTCCTGTAGGATTAGCGGATATTGAACCATCACAATTGCCATTGCAAGTTGGTAATGATGATACAAAATTAGCCTGAATAGAATCCGGTTCTGTAATGGTGGCTGAGGTCATCTTTATACAACCGGTATTATCCGTGATTTGTAAAAACCATGTTCCGGCACATAAACCTGTTGCCATCTGATTGGTTTGACCATCAGAAATCCAAAGGTAAGTGTAAGGAGGAGTCCCTCCTATTGGAGTTACAGTGGCAGTTCCATCACATCCACCATGACATGTTACATCAGTAGTGGCTATAATCTCTCCGGTAGGACCGCCAATATTGCTCAAAGGAACGTTGATTATGGTATCACAACCAAGAAAATCAGTGATTGTTACTGTGTATAAACCAGCGCATAGACCCGTGCAGGTGATATCGGTGCATCCACTGCTCCAATTATAAGTGTAAGGAGGCACTCCACCGGTAGTAGGATTAACGGAAACTTCTCCATCACAGTTCCCGCAAGTGGCTTCAATTGAGGATGGTGTTGGTATAATTAAACCAGGTTCATTAACCGCAATCGGACCGAGAACATCTGTACATCCATTATCATCTGTCACTGTTACAGAATAATTCCCAGCGCAAAGACCTGTTGCTGTTTGATTTGTCTGTCCATCACTCCAAAGGAATGAATATGGGGTTGTTCCTCCACTTACATTCACAGTAGCAGATCCATTGCAATCTCCATTACAGGAAACGTCATTTTGGGTTCCAGAAAGACTCAGGACATTTGGGTTATTAATCGTCACCGACTCAACAGATGTACACCCATTAAAATCCGTGACAGTAACCGTATATACACCTGAGCACAACCCGGTGCAATTCTGAGTTGTACAACCACTACTCCAAAGGTATGTATAAGGGCCACTTCCTCCGGTTGGTGTGGAAGATACAACTCCGTCACAATTTCCATTGCATGAAGCATCAATTGAAGAAGTGTTTGGGTTCAGCACATTGGGTTCATTTATTGTAACAGTGGTGAGGTATGTACAATTATTTGCATCCGTTACCGTAACAGTATAAGATCCTGAGCATAAACCTGTCTCGGTATCTGTAGTACCTCCGCTGGACCATAAATACGAATATGGCGAAACTCCTCCATTAATTACGACATTAGCCCAACCGTCACAATTTCCGTTGCAAGTGGCGTTTACCGTTGTACTTACACCGCTTAATATTACCGGTTCAACAATAGTGATAGAATCCAATAAAGTACATCCATTCGTATCAGTAATAGTAACATAGTAGTTTCCGGGACACAAACCAGTACAAGTTGCCGTTGTGCAACCGGTATTCCACAAATAAGTGTACCCGGGTGTTCCTCCGGAAGGAGAAACACTAACCTGACCATCACAATTGCCATTACAAATTACATCCGTTTTGGAAATACCTGAAGATAATGCCAACGGTTCTGTAATAATAACACTGATGGTATCAAGACATCCATTCGTATCAGAAACTATACATGTATAAGTGCCCGGGCATAAACCTGTAATGCCTTGAGTTGTGGCACTTGTATTCCATAAATAAGTATAAGGTGTAGCTCCCCCACTCGCATTTGCCCAAGCTTCTCCATTGCAACCTCCATTGCAAGCAACATTTAAAGCACTATCTTGTACCTGAAAGACAACCGGTAAAGCTGTAACACTAACAGTATCAACTGCAAAACACCCAATGCTGTCATACACAGTTACATAATAAATTCCAACACAAAGACTATCTGCAGTTTGATTTGTTTGACCATCGCTCCACAGGTAAATATAAGGGCTGCTTCCTCCGGAAGGAAATGCGGTAGCGGACCCATCACAAGTGTCATTACACCCAACAGTAACTTGTGTGCTTGATATTGTTACACCAACAAGTGAAGGGATATTAACAGAATCAATCTGTGTACACCCGTTGTCATCTGTAACGGTAACCAGATATGTTCCTGAACAAAGAGAGTCAGCTATGGCATTTGTATTCCCTGTACTCCATTGGTAACTATATGGCGAAACACCACCGGATACTATCGCTGTTCCTTGTCCATCGCAAACACTATCACAACTTGCACTATCTGAAGTAGTTGAAAGTAATAAGGCTGTAGGTTCGGTAATGGTAAAACACGTATCATCAGTGCATCCATTATCATCAGTAATTGTAACGCAATAAGTGCCGGAACATAGTCCGGTAATCGAAGCTGTAGTTGCTGAATTATTCCATAGATAGATGTAAGGAGTTGTTCCTCCTGAAGGACTTACTGATGCAACCCCATCGCAATCACCATTACAATTGATATCGCTACTAAGTCCACCCAATATTAATATTGATGGTTCTGTTATATTTATACAAGCAGTATCTGTACATCCGTTAGCATCAGTTACAGTAACACAATAAGTTCCGGGAGATAAACCTGTAATTCCTGATGTGGTTGCCCCTGTACTCCACAGCCAGGTATAACCCGGAGTTCCACCGCTTGGAGATGAACTTGCTGAACCATCGTTTGATCCCTGACAACTTCCATCGTTAAAACTAATATTTGCGTCAAGAACTGCAGGTTCTGAAACAGTTACAGTTTGAGTTGCCGTACACCCATTATTGTCAGTGATTGTAACAGTATAAACTCCAGCACATATTGATGTACAAGTCTGAGTTGTACATCCTGTGCTCCAGGAATATGAATATGGTGAAGTTCCTCCATTAATATTCGCAGTAATACTTCCATTGCAATCACCATTACACAATACGTCAGTAAACGTTGTGTTTACAGTCAATGACGGAGGTTCAATAATATCTACCGTGTCAATAACCGTACAATTATTTGAATCAAGAATTGATACGATGTATTGTCCCGGACACAATCCTGTTATACTGGGAGTTGTGGCAAATGTAGGTACCCATGTATAGGAATAAGGAGCAGTCCCTCCTGTAGGATTTGCTGTAGCTGAACCATCACAATAACCAAAACAGGAAACATCATTTTTACTTGTATTAGCTAATAAAATCTGAGGCTCAGTAATTGTTATTGTATCAACATCAGTACACCCGTTATTATCTGTAACGGTAACAGTATAAGTGCCTGCACACAGTGAGTTAATAGAAGAATTTGTTGAACCGGTACTCCATAAGTATGAATATCCCGGAGTTCCACCTGAGGGAGCAGTACTTGCAGTACCATTACAATCTCCATTACAAAGAGCATTCGTACTACTTGAATTCGCCAAAAGAATGGTTGGTTCAGTAATGTTTACGGTGTCAATATTACTACACCCATTATTATCTGTAACAGTAACAATATAACTACCCGGGCATAATCCGGTACATATCTGAGTTGTACATCCACTGCTCCACAGATATGCATAAGGAGTTGTTCCGCCAGTCGGGCTTGCTGAGACCTGTCCGTCACAATCTCCATTGCAAGTTATATCCTGCCCGGAAGGATTGGAAAATAATTGATTCGGTTCAGTAATGTTAAAACAAGTTGAATCCTGACATCCCTGACTATCTGTGAATGTAACGCAGTATATACCGGCACATAAACCAAAAATAGTATCGGTGGTTGCACTATTGTTCCAAATGTAGGTATATGGAGTGGTTCCACCATTTACAACCACCCACGCAGATCCATCACAGTTGCCACCACAGCTTACGGTAATACTATCTTTGGTAAAAGTCAATGGTGGTGGTTCAGTAATATCAATACTATCAAAACCAAGGCAACCCAAAGAGTCTGTAACGGTTACATAATATGTTCCAATGCAAAGTCCGGTAATTCCCTGAGTTGTTGCGCCAGTTGACCAAAGATACAGATATGGTGGGTTATTAAATGGCGTTCCTCCTGTTGGGTTTGCCGTAGCACTCCCTGAGCAATTACCAAAACAATCTACATTAGTTCCACTCACATTAGGTAAAATTTTATTTGGCTGATTAATAGTGATGCTCACGAATGTATCGCAAGCATTGAAGTCTGAAACGGTAACAGTATAAGTGCCTGCACATAAACTGTCAGCTGTATTATCTGTATCACCATTACTCCATATATATGTATAGGGTGTTGTTCCTCCAATCGGATTTACAGTTGCACTTCCATTACATGAATCAAAACAAGAAGCATTTACAGGAGGTTGGAATAAAGGTAATAATGCAGGAGGTTCTGTTATAGAATAAAACTGAGTTGCAGTATTGTTCCCATCACCACTATCTATAACCTGCACCCAGTATGTACCTGCACATTGATTTGTACATGTCGGACTGCCTGATATTCCGCAAATCTGCCAATTATATCCAAAAGGGCCAACTCCACCACTATGAAAAACCGTTGCAGCACCTGTGCAGTTACCATTGCACAGAACATTCCAGGTTGTGATACTGTCAATAGTAACTGCAAGCGGTGAAGGAAGAATTATATTAGTTAACCCAACATCCCCTGTTTTAAATATGTAAGAGCCAGCATTATTAATCTGAATTTTTGAATTCCCAATATCAACTTTTAATTTCCTTGAATCTGAGAAATCAAAATCCCTGTTGACAACCACCTGCGATTCTCCAAGAATCAGCGACTTTTTGAAATTTCCGGAACAAATTAATGAGCCACAATACACCAACTTAGAATTGGTATTTAATGTTCCTCTTTTCAGAGTTATGATTGAACTCTCATTTGTTCTCAGTACATCTGAGATCGTCCAGGTGCCATTGTTCCCGTTAAAAGTAAGATCGCATTTTAATTTCTGTGCAGCTGTTTGCAATACATTCTGATCACTGACGGAAGTAAATAACAGAGTTCCATTAAAATCAAACTGGCAATTATTTGACAGTAAAAAAGAACCCGCAACTTCTATTACAGCATCCTTATTGCTTGAAAATGTAACTGAGCGACCAAGCCCGGTGGCGTTAAAATTCTTGCATTGCACCTGACCTTGGATATTTATTGTTCCTCCTTCCTCATCAAATGAAAAAGCATCAAAAAAGACATTATCCACTGAAGAAGGAATCAGTGAACATGAAGATCCACCAGAGGATATGGACCAATGTGATGGTTCATTCCAATTTCCGCTATTACCAATCCAGTACAAATCTGCTGCATTACCAACATTAATAATTAATAATATTAATCCCAGCAGAAAAATCTTTTTAAACGATTTTGCTGTAATCAATGATTTGATTATTTCTATCAAAATATGCAAATACAATTTAGCTTGATTACAATAATACATCACTTCAAACTTCTTTTACAACTTTAATGACGAAATTTTATGCATCATGGTTGGGTAACAAACACATTATGATCAATAATGAAGTAAATGATAAGTAAGATATATCTTCATCTGAAGGTTCCTGTCAATCACACTGCCGGTGTTGAATACCTGATCATCAGTTACATCATATAATCCATAACTCATTCTGCCACAGATGTCAAACCTTTCATTCAACATATAGTTGTATCCTATCATGACGGCTATGTCATGTGAAGAAAATGAATCTTTTTCTGTCCAGCTATTACCTGATTGAGTTGATATTATCCCCTGGCTGTTTTGCAATAAATCGGTGAATTCACTACGAGCTGCAGCCAAATAGGCGAATTGCATACCTAAAGTGAAATTTGATCTCTCAGACCTGTAATCAAAATAAACAGGCAATTCCAAATAATATAATTCCCTGACAGAATAAGTTGAAGTTGTCCATTGATCCAATGACTGCAGTTCGCTCAGGTCTGTGGTTATCAGAGTACTGTTAAGTCCTCCCCTGGTTTGGAAAATCGCATTCATTCCGATTGCCATCACTTCGTTGAGCACGATCTCAAATTGAATACCTGCAAAAGGTCTGGCGCTGATATTCGCCCTGTGAATACCGTTGTTGAGAAAACCAGATGACAGATTGGTACCAAATAATAAACCGGTATTAAACCTCTTTAGTATATTAATTCTCTCTTTAATCGGGTTGTTACTCAAAACAGGTGCTGAACTATCCGTACTTTGAATCTGTGATAACTCAAGTGCCTTCATTTCAATTAATGATTCGTTATCCAAATTAACAGTATCTACATCTTTAAAGTCTTCCTTTCCGGCCACAGAAACATTTTTCAATACCGCAGTTTCATCGGTTTGGATAATTCCCTTTTGTATGTCAGTATATCTTTTTGTATTATTCTTTTTTACAAGCTTTTCTTTTATACTTTTCACATCTTCCAAAAATCCTTCTTCATCAGTCGCGTTTGTTTTTACCTTATTATTTCCATTTGAAAAGTACGTGTTTTTTTCTTCTGATTTTTTCTCATTACTAAACAATAAATTTTTGTCTGGTTTTTTTATTTCTGCCACCGGATTGGTATCTTTAACATCAAAATTTATCAATCCCGGTATCATAGATACTAATGGGATGCCGGCAATTATAAACCAAAGTTTCCATCTCTGCCAGCTCGCATCAAGATCGGAGGACTCGAGTATTTTTCGCATCTTCATCCATGCATTCATATCTGTTTTGAAACTCCTCCCGCTAAGTTTCTTTGCAAAGAGTTTATCTATGTTTTGATCCTGACTCATCCCCCGGAAACTTTTGAAATATTTTGTACTTGTCTAATCATTTGCTGAAGCAATTTCCTTGCATTTGCCAGGTGCCATTTTGATGTTCCAATAGTGATATTCATCATTTTAGCAATCTCCTTGTGTCCATACCCGTCAATAGCAAACAAATTAAAAACCTGCCTGCTTCTGTCTGGCAATTTGGTTATCATCAACTCAAGTTCCTCTGCATCAAACATTTCATCACAACTGTTAATATCAATATTATAAGACACATTTTTTTCGCTTTGAATGTTCAATTCCACTATTTCAGGACGTCTTTTCTCTCTCCGATACATATCTATTATAGAATTAATCATGATTTTTCTGATCCATGCTTTAAATGGGACATTACCTCCGTAAGTATGCAATCCTTTCAAGACTTTATAAAAACCTGTATTTAGTAAATCATTCACATCATCTTTATCAGATCTGTATCTTCTGCACACGCTCATTAATTCTGAAAAGCACCTGTCATAAAGTTCAAACTGCGCTCTTCTCTCGCCTTTAATGCACGCATCAATCAAATGTCCTTTAATCTCCTTCATTGGTTTCAATATCGGGCATACTTTTTAATTGCCTTAAACGACTGCCTCCCAATTTGGTTCAATAAAGGTACATCAATTGCTCATTATATCAAAAGACATACCTATACACGATCAAATCATCCACAAGGTTGGGTATATGATTTTAAATTTTATTTGTTCAAAATCCTTTGTTGAAAAATAATCCCGAAACGGGGGCATGGAACGGTAGAAGAAAGAATTTTGTGTTTTTTGGGTTTAAATAGTTGATAAATAGGGGTTTATGAAATTATTTCGGTTTAAATCAGCCATCGCGGAGCGCTCCCTCGTCATCGCGGAGTGCTCCCTCGTCATTATAGCACGCAAAAAAGCGGTGGAATCTGCGCCCGCTTATGTAATCGAAAGAACCAACGCATGCTTAGATGCTTTAAAAGCTATTTCAGTGCGTTCTGAAACAAATCCTCTTCACCGGAAAGGGTAAAATTAACCGGCTTTTTGCATCATTTTTAATAAAAAAATTTGAGCGGCTTCTTTGTGCAATGGTTATTTTAAATGACTTTTTTGGATATGGAAATTAAATTATCGATTTTTGTTCTGTTTTAGAAATCATGACACAAATTCCAATTCTTATCAAACTTGAAGACTATTTTATTCGGGAAGACAATATCCGGGCTGTTATCAGGCATGGCTCAGGCACAAGCATTTCTTTAATAATGGGTGAAGATATCGTTGTTAATATCAGGTATGAAAAAGTAAAATCTATTTTACCGGAAATTTCCCGTTGATATTAATTATAGGCAGGGCATATCTGCTTTGGTACTCCTTCTCCTCCTCCAATGCAGGGATTGATTCCTAATATAATCTCGTGTGTATTTGCACTAGCTCTCCTGATCCTTGAAGTCGTAAAATCGAAGGCATAATTCAAAGAAAAGAATTTCAGAAACTTAACATACACCATGCCTACTAATGCATCAGGATGACGATAGGATAATCCTACTCCGTATTTATCGAATACATACCACATAAAATTCAAGTCAACAGATGGTGGGTAAAGCAGCGTATATTTCACATGAACAGAAGGCACATAGGTGTAGTAATAAGAGTTGGATTCTATTATTTTACCAAAATGGAAATAATAATGCTGCCTTAGTTTGCTTGGGCTTCCTATCTGCCCTCCGATGCCGGACATTTTATTATTATACACCTGGTGAGCAGATAATCCGATAAACGTACTCCTTGAATAGAGCCAAATACCTGGTGTGATGTCAGGGATAATAAGAGTGCTTGCCGGAGAACTGAGAAAAGGATCTGTCATATCCGGACCGTTAGCTATGGCAGCATTAAAGACTTCCTGCCTGAATCCTACGAAAAAGCCCATAGAAGCAACATAGCTACGAGCAACTCTTAACTGATAGGTATAAGACGGGTATAGTCCCTGACTCACATAAGGTCCCATTTCATCTTTCTCAATATAAACGCCAATAGCATGCCAGCCACGTTTATATCCTTTTTTAAGTCCGATTGCTCCATTAATGCTTGCAAACATAGATTTTGGTGCACCTGGAAAGCCTAACCATTGTTGCCTGAATCCCAGTTTAACATCTAAACATTCTTTCATGCCTGAATATGCAGGATTCAATCCATAAGCATTGGCCATATATTGGGAGTATTGCCTGGTTTGTTGAGAAAAACACGAGGGCAGAATTCCAAATAAACAAAATATTACTGTGATTTTATCCATATCAATTATCTCACTATTGCTACATATCCGTAAATAAATCCCTGGCTTTTATCTCCTTTATCCAACCAGATTATATAGTAATATGTTGATGCAGGAACCGGATATCCCATACTTCTTCCGTCCCATTTAATATCATAGCCCGTTTGACTAAAAACCTTTTGTCCCCAACGGTCAAAAACCGTGATTTTGCAATTATCATAATACTGTGCATTTGCTATTGACCATACATCATTCTTTCCGTCCCCGTTAGGAGAAAACCCGGTGGCAGGATGCATCGGTGGTTTTTCACAATCATCTCCAACAGATACAGTTGTGGTGTTCTCACATCCATTATCATCAATAACTGTGATCGTATATGTACCCGGATTAAGATTTAAGAAGTTTCCATCCGATTGAGGAGAACCTCCATTGACAGAAAATTGATATGGTGATGTGCCTCCGCTGGCGCTCACAACTATAGATCCATTGTTGTTGCAATCTTTATTTGTAACAACAGGAACCGGAACAACTGCGTCCGGCTGATTTATTACTGCTGTTGTCGTTTGAGTGCACCCATTATCGTCTTTCACATAAACAGTGTAGCTTCCTGCAGATAAATTATTAAAAGTATTTGAACCCTGAAAGCTTGAACCATCTAAAGAATATTGATACGGGCCACTTCCACCACTAACTGAAATAATTGTTATTTGACCATCATTTGCGCTGCAAGTAGCATCGATTGTGCTGGTTTGAATAGCTGTGATAGCCTGTGTCTGGCTTATTATCACGTTAACCACTGTATCACAATTGTTAGCATCAGTAATAGTAACCGAATAATTTCCTGCTGACAATCCCGTAGCAGTTGCGGTATTTTGACTACCTGCATTGGTATCCCATTGATAATTGTATGGACTTGTTGCACCATTTGGTGTTACAGTAGCGCTTCCATCAGAATTATCACAATTCTCATCAACAGTAGAATCAGTTACATCCCATGGAGGCGGTTCTACAACAGTGACAACGGCCATTGTTATGCACCCATTATTGTCTGTCACAGTTACAACATAACTGCCCGATGACAAAGCAGTCGCTGTTTGTGTTGTTTGATTACCCGTGTTTGCATCCCACTGATAGGTATATGGTGTCGAACCACCTGAAGGATTTACAGTTGCACTTCCATCACTGCCATGAGGGCAAGTAACCTCAGTAGAATCCGTTGTGACATTAGGCCCACCTGTGTTATTAACCAAAACTGTTGCAACAAGAGTACATCCATTATCATCTGTGATTGTAACCTGATATGATCCGGCAGAAAGTCCTGTCGCTGTTTGTGTAGTCTGATTCCCTGCGTTTGCATCCCACTGATATGAATACGGTGCTGTTCCGTTCGTTGGAGTTACGCTGGCAGATCCATCCGCATTCGAACAACTGGCATCAGTTGATCCGGCATTAGGCTGAATTGGAGGAGGAGGAACAACTACAACTTCAACTGTCGTATCACAACCATTATTATCAGTGATTGCGACTTGATATGATCCGGCAGAAAGCCCTGTCGCTGTTTGTGTTGTCTGATTGCCTGCATTGGAATCCCATTGATATGAATAGGGACTTGTTCCACTTTCAGGGGTCACAGTTGCAGTCCCATCTGATCCGTCATTACACAATGGAGGTGTTGATGAAGTATCAACAATCCAGTTTACAGCACTTCCACTAAGTGTAATGTTAAAATTACATTCTGCCATCGGCAATGGCTGGTCATTACCATCTATATGAACCCAGTATAACGTGTTTGCGCTAAGTCCGCTTGCCGATAAAATAAAACTATTAGCATTCCCTGTATTGCAATCCAAAGCAGTATAAGAAGTCGCGTCACATGCCGTGCCAGCTGAAAGCAATACACCTTGCAATTCATCAGACCCTGTAGTATTGAAACAACTTATATTCGAGATGTTGATATTTACGTTCCCTCCAAGATTATTAGTCATAAATGTAAACCAGACAGAATTATTTACATCATAACACTGACCCCACGTTCCGGAACTCAGGCAATCCCCGTCAGGTCCATTACATTGGGTTGTGGCAGCAACAGTAGTTCCTGAAACGCTTATGTTGGGGCAAAGGGGCCGTGCATTAGAACAGTCATCATTGGATGGCTGAGCATATATAAATCCAGTATAAAGACTTATAGACAATAAGAAAGTTAATTCCTTAAATAAAAGCATTCGGAAAAGTTGTTGCTATAAAGGAATAAAAATACGGAATTTTGATTAATACACAGGAACAAGAAAGAAAATTATAAACAATGGAATGTGATGATGATTTCTGCTATTCTTCTAAAGAGTCTATATCTTCCTCTTCAATACTATTTTGGTCATCATCATCAGTTTCAATTCTTATTATCTTTTTACATTTCATCATTTTACCTCCTTTGCCACATTTCATTTCCCCGTCTTTCATTGTTGAATGGCATTTTGAACCATGCTTACATCCCATTCCCGTTTTGCACCCTTGCATCATGCCCATTCCATTACAACCTGAATGCCCATGACCACACATCGACATTTGGTATCCACACTGGTGATGCCTCATGACTCCCGCATGACACATCGCTTTACCAAGTGAAAGTATCACAGCACATGCAAATATCAGGATGCCAAATGCAATGGAGGCATAGGATACAAAACTGAATATCTTTCCAAGACCTTCTTTTTGAGTTTTTACCAATAATAACATACTGGCAATTATAACCAGCAATCCAAGTGAAATAGCTATTAATGCAATCATAATTTTTGTTTTTAGAGTTATATAATAATTTTCAAAGATAGTAAATAATTGAACACAATCATTTGTATTAAATAGGTTTCATATCATATTCATACAGGGTGCCTAAATAATCTTCTTCTGCTTTTAATTGATCTTTTGCCAACCGAATGATTCTCCAGTTAGACGAAAATGAATTGGAATAACTTGTATCCTGTTGCTCAATAATGACCATTGTTTTATCGCTATTCCATTCCCAGGTACCAGGAAACTCAACCCTTGTTCCACTCCAGTCAGCCCAGGTCGACATACTGCCATCTCCTCTGAATTCAAATGTAACTCCATCATATTTAGCTGTTATATAATTCCCATCTTCCTTTACACTCTCAAAACGCCATTCCCTGGTGATCCGGTCGGTTTTTGATTTAAAACAAATACCCGGTCCTTCAGGGTATTTGCTACATGCAGATAACAGAAGAAACACAAAAATCAAAGGAGATACTGTTTTTTTCATGGGATTATTTTTTACAAATTTAATAAAAGTAACTTTTATAAACAGATCATTTAGTAAACTGATATTTTTATACAATGTTTTGAATTCAACTGTTAAATGCTTTGTATAAATTAAGATATGATCTTAATAAAAAATAGAAATGTATTTTTGTGCTGAAAAATAATCTGCTAAAAAATGAAATTTCAAGAAAATTATAATATAAAATTTTTGCAATACTTTTCGTTATTGCTAATTCTCAATTTGATCTCGTTATCAAGTTGGTCGCAGATCGAAACATTAAATAAAGCCCCAAAACAAATATCTTTTTCTGTTGGGTATCTCTATATTCTTAGTAATGATTTTGATTCAGTTCCATCAAATGGGCTGTCTGGTTGTTTTGATTATGGATGGCAGTTGAGTGGTTTTCACTCAAACAGAAAATCTTTTATCTCTGTTCCATTCGTGTTTAAGTACCTGCCTTCAACATCTTCAGATGAAAGAAACTCATTTATTTATTCATATGGATGGGCTGTTCGACATGAACTGATTGCTGATAAAAAAACAGTTCCATTTATCGGATATGCTCTGCTATTAAATCAAATGAGTGAGCATAATGTAAAGGGTGGGATTATAGGACACCAAACCAGATTTGAAATTGGAGCAAATCACACACTAAAACCTCATTTTATTTTATATATAAAAGGAGAATACAATTATAATAGTTACAGAATGTTACATGTAAAAAACAGCCTTCATATGCAGATTTTCGAACTTAAAGTTGGATGCAGATTTTGAGGAGCCTGTAATATTAGTATAAACTGTAACTTTTGATGTATTTAAATCAATGGTTTTAAAACCTGCTTCTTGCTCTACTTTTACTGCTTTTATATGTTCGCTTGTTTGATTTAACTCTTTTCCCAGACCTTTTTTTTGAATCGTAATGCTTGCGTTTTGCATTTTTGACTTTTCTGTTTTTTATCGGATGTGATCCATAATCATGATGTTGTTCCAGAGACGCCCCTTTTTGCCTGACAGGATAGATAGGACCGCAAGCTGTTACACTAATTATATAGAATACTGTAATACAAATAACCCGAACTAGCATACCTTGCTACAATCTTTTGACATAATTAATATATCCCATCTCTGTTTCATATTATTCTTACTCCTCTCTTTACGACTAAAATGTTGCCATGGTCCTGCGTTTGCGCGATTTTGGGATAGATTTGACACCAACGTCATCTGAAGCTCCTGTCCCTATTGTTTGTATGCCTAAAGAGTCTTTAGGATTTTCTCTGTCATTATTTTGATCAACACTAACATTGACTTGCTGTAACTCTTTAAGTTTTTTATCTATTTCGGTTATTCTATTCTTAGGATAAGATTCATTTGGATATAACTTTAAAGATAATATGTAATCTCTTTTTGCACCATTAAAATCATTACTATCGAACTCCTTATCCGCTTTTGCAATAAGTTTATTATATCTTTCTCTCTCCTCTTTTTCCGCTCTTGCTGCTGCCTCTGTTTTCAACAATTTGTCTATCTCTGCAATCTTATCCTTTGGATACTGCTCTGTTGGTTTCATCCCTGATGCCGACTGGTAACTCGCCCTGGCTCCGGTATAATCCTTGCTCCCAAATGACTTGTCTCCTGCTGCTATCAGCGACTGGTACTTCGCCTCTTTTGCCTTCTCAGCTTCTGCTGCTGCTTTGGCTGCCGCCTCTGCTTTCAGCAATTTGTCTATCTCTGCAATCTTATCCTTTGGATACTGCT
>CAZUDW010000053.1:0-19496 GCA_964619305.1 uncultured Flavobacteriales bacterium | reverse complement strand
ATAAGCGAAATATTTAGCTGCGGTATGGAAGAGGTCATTTATAAAAAATCAAAAGCAAAGCATGGGAAAATACCATTATATTAACAGGAAGGAGAGCAAAAGACAGCATCCGTCTGCTCTGGTGAGTACTGAAGGTTGCTGCATCCTTATTTTTTCTTAAACAGTTCCCGCAGTTTAAACAACTCATCTCTCAGACGGGCAGCTTCAATAAAGTCCATGATTTTTGCTGCTTCTTCCATTTTTTTTCGGGTTGAATCCATAGCTTTTTCGAGCTCAGGTTTGCTCATATATTTCACAACAGGGTCGGCCGCCAGATGATCAGCATCATTTTCTGAGTATATATATTCATTATTTTTCCCTGCAATTGCAGTCTGATCAAAGATGATATTTCGCGAATGAAGGATCTGTTGTGGAATTATGTTGTGTTTTTCATTAAAAGCAAGTTGTTTCTCTCTTCGTCTGTTTGTTTCAGATATTGTCTTATCCATCGATTTTGTAATACGATCTGCATACATGATGACTTTGCCGTTAATATGTCTTGCCGCCCTTCCTGCTGTTTGAGTTAATGATCTCTCGGATCTTAAAAATCCTTCTTTGTCGGCATCGAGGATTGCAACAAGAGAGACTTCCGGCAAATCCAGACCTTCTCTCAGCAGGTTGATACCAACCAACACATCGAATTTCCCAATGCGCAGATCACGCATTATTTCAACGCGTTCTATGGTATCTACATCGGAGTGAATGTATCTGGCATTAATTTTAAGATTAAGCAAATATTTTGACAGGTCTTCTGCCATGCGCTTTGTCAGGGTTGTTACCAGCACTCTTTCTTTTTTTTCTATACGGATGGCAATTTCTTCCAATAAGTCATCTACCTGATTCAGGCAGGAACGTACTTCTATACAGGGATCGGGCAAGCCCGTTGGCCGGATGATCTGCTCAACGATCACGCCTTCGCTTGCATATAATTCGTAGTCAGCGGGTGTAGCGCTCATAAAAATGGTTTGTCCTATCAGGTTCTCAAATTCGTTAAAACTCAGCGGACGATTATCCAGGGCTGAAGGAAGACGGAAGCCATAATCAACCAATATCGTTTTCCTTGACCGGTCGCCACCATACATAGCCCTTATTTGAGGTATGGTCACATGGCTTTCGTCAATGATGGTTAAAAAATCATCGGGAAAGTAGTCGAGGAGACAAAAAGGGCGATCACCGGGTTTTCTGCGGTCAAAATACCTTGAATAATTTTCAATACCGGAACAATACCCCAGTTCATTCATCATTTCAAGGTCGTAATTCACCCTTTCATCCAGACGTTTGGATTCATCGAATTTGTTCTCTCTTTCAAGATATGCAGTCTGTAACAACAGATCATTTTTGATATCGCTCATAGCTTGTTGCAAAGTTTCTTTTCCGGTTATGAAGATACTTGCCGGGTAAATAACTGCTTCCTCCAACTCTTCTGTTTTTCTGCCATTCTGTGGGTTAATACTGTAAATTTCTTCAAGTTCATCTCCGAAAAAAAGCAGGCGAATAGCATGATTTGCATAAGCGAGGTGTATATCAATGGTGTCTCCCCTGACACGAAAAGTGCCACGCAGGAAGTCCTGATCTGACCTGGAGTACAGGGCATTTACCAGCTTTGTCAATAATGCATCGCGCTCAATGATGTCTCCCTTGTTTAGATTGATAACATTGCGGTGAAACTCATCCGGATTGCCAATACCATAAATGCATGAGACAGATGCCACAACAATTACATCCCTCCTTCCGGAAAGCAAAGCAGAGGTGGCGCTTAATCGCAGTTTTTCTATTTCATCATTGATGGACAGGTCTTTTTCAATATATATATCTGATGAAGGGAGGTATGCCTCCGGTTGGTAATAATCATAATATGATACAAAGTACTCAACAGCATTTTCAGGGAAAAAATGTTTAAACTCTCCATATAATTGAGCTGCCAGGGTTTTGTTATGGCTCAGCACAAGTGTTGGCCGGTTTAATTCGGCAATTACGTTTGCGATGGTAAATGTTTTCCCCGAACCCGTTACTCCTAAAAGCGTCTGTGCCCTGGTGTCTGACCTGATCCCTTCAACTAACAGATTGATCGCTTCAGGTTGATCGCCTGTAGGCTGGTAATCGGATATAAGTTTAAATGCCATTGCAGATATCTATGCAAACCTGTAAAATTAATGTAAACAGTTAAAGATATATAATGCAGGATAAATATCAGTTTAGATGCTCTCTTCCTTTGATTTTTCCGGTGCGCCACATACGATCAATAATCTTTTCTTCTTTTGTTACCTGTTTGTTATAAGCATGTGAAGTAAGTTTTGTAATGTCTGGTTGCCCTGCATCAACCCATGCTGTGTACCAGATGCTTCCAAGGGTAATAATGGCTTTTTTCATTCTTCTTTCAACCATGCCGTTGAGTTTATTATGATAAGCAGTTGAATACTCTAAGGAGTACATTTTGATCGTTCTGTTGCCTTTTTTCTCATAACTGTATTTCCTGTCTTCCGGAAATTCTTTGCTAAGCAGGGCATCAGCTTTGAGGACAGTGTCTAAAGCATTGTGGCTGTCTTCAACTGCATCCCATGCGGCATCAAGAATGTTATCAATATAATGCGCCTGACCAACCAGAAAATCGTATTTTCCATCGAATAACTCCGGCAGGCGGGATTCCCAGAATGCGTGAATTCCAATCTGTCCGGTTAACTGTCCGTTGTAATTCTCTGTTGTGTGTAATGGGACATGGGTGTCAGCAACATAATGACCTATATCTGCAGAATATTTGAGTATTCTGTCTATGTCTTCATCCCTAAAGGCATTACGGAGTTTAAAAAATGTTCTGTGTACCTGCCAGGGAACAATACCGTATGCCAACAGAGTGTCTTCTGAGTATTTTTTAACTGCATCATTCCATTTTCTCGGCATTACTTCAAATGGATGTTCTTTGCTGTAATGATCAATATCTATGTAATGGCGTGATGCTTCTCCTTCCACAGAATATCTCCTTTTATCAGGATCTACAGCATGTTCGGTAATGTATTCAATGTTTTTTTTATAAAATGAGATCATTTCGGGAGGTAGCGTAAAGACTGCCATCCTGTTGATTAACTTATGTGCGTGAAATCCCCAACTCAATACCAATGGATGCCAAAAAAAGAAAATTAACAGAATGAGAGCAATGATTCCTAAGGTTCTTTTGTACATTGATCGTGTTGTCACACCAAAGAGTTGTCCATTTCAACTATGATACCGTTGTTCAGATAAGGAATGGTATTGCTTTGGTCAGGAGTGAGACAATATTTAATATCTTTTTTAAGATCAAGTCTGGCTAATCTTCTTCTGTGAGATGAATGTGAAAGGAATTTTCCCGGATCATCTTTGGCTTTTTCATACAGATAACGGGCTGCCAGGGCTGAGTCTTCCATGATGTCAAAATCACGATACTCAGCCAACAGATTAATCACAGCTCCGGCAAAAAGGGAATCTTCCAAATTAAACCTGCCTTTCCATCCAGCACAAAGAAATACAATGTTGTGATCATCTTTTGCCAACCATTTTGTCAGAGCAGTCAGATTAATAAATGAACCAATCAGCACCTTAAATGCATTACTGGCTTTATTAATTGCCAATGTTCCATTGGTTGTGGTCAACACTATCGTACTGCCTTTCACCTGTTTTCCCATAAAGCTGTATGGAGAATTTCCATGTTCAAAGCCATCGACTATTTCACCGTTTCTCTCTGCAGCAACGAGATAATCACCATCCAGATATTTTTTTGCTTCTTCTACGGTGCAAACCGGAATGATTTTCTTTGCGCCATGTTCAATAGCCGTGCAGATAGCTGAAGTGGCCCTGAGGATATCAACAACTACTACTACCGTAGAATTATCTGCTGTAATATCATAGAGTTGTGGTGCAAGGCATACTTCAATTCTTGGCATTTACTTTAGTTTTTAGAATAAAATGGCAGCTTGACAACTTCTGCTTTTAATTTTTTATCCCTTATTGAGATATAAATTTCCGACCCCGGGACAGAAATATTGAGCGGGACATATCCCATCCCTATACCTTTCTTCAGGCATGGGGACATAGTGCCAGAAGTTACGTTACCAACCACTTCATCTTCAGAATTTATAATTTGATACCCATGCCTTGCAATGCCACGGTCAATCATTTTAAACCCAACCAGCTTGCTCGAAACTCCCTTCTCTTTCTGTTTTAGCAAATTCGCTGAATTGACAAATTCTTTTGAGAATTTTGTAATCCATCCCAAACCTGCTTCGAGAGGCGATGTTGATTCATCTATATCGTTACCATAAAGACAGTATCCCATTTCAAGGCGTAATGTGTCCCTGGCACCCAGTCCGGCAGGTTGAATGCCATAATGAGTACCTGCTTTCATTATGGCATCCCATAAATGTTCAGCATATTTATTCTCTGTATATAACTCAAATCCTCCTGCTCCTGTATAACCGGTTGCAGAAATAAGTATGTCATCAACACGGGCTATGCTTCCTTTGGTAAATGTGTAATACTGTAAACCCGATAGATCGACAGTTGTAATTGTTTGTAGTACTTCAATTGCTTTAGGACCTTGAATAGCCAACAGGGATATTTTATCTGAACGGTTTTCCAATTCAGCATTAAACTTATTGTGTTCATTTATCCAATGCCAATCTTTGTCTATGTTTGAGGCATTGACTACCAACATATACTCATCTTCTGCCAAACGGTAAACAAGCAAGTCATCCACAATACCTCCTTGTTCATTTGGTAAGCATGAATATTGAATTTTTCCATCGTATAACTTGCCGGCATCATTGGATGTGACATATTGAATCAAATCCAAAGCATTTTTTCCCCTGATGAAAAACTCTCCCATATGAGATACATCAAACATGCCAACTGCCTGGCGTACCGCAAGGTGTTCATTATTGATTCCCGAGTACTGCACAGGCATCATGTATCCGGCAAAAGGTATCAACCTGGCTCCTGCTGAAAGGTGTTTATCATATAAAGCCGTCTTTTTCATATCATCAATTTTTGCAAAGCTAAAATTTTAATGACTTATTTATCGAGGCAATTGTTCAATAATTCGAGGTAAGTATCTTTCCAGTGGTCAACTGAGAATTCCCGGATCACTGTTTGCCTCCCTGCTTTTCCTATATTTGATCTGAGTTCTTTTGACTCAATCAGCTGTGATAAATAACTTATCCAGTCTTCTTCATTTTTTGCAAGAAAACCATTCACTCCATTTTTGATGATTGAATTGTTCACACCAACAGCAGACATGATTGCAGGAATTTCCAATGCCATATATTGCAAACCTTTAAAACCACATTTGCCTTTTGACCAGTCATCATCAGGTAGTGGCATCAAACCGATATCAAATAAGCACAAATCCTGGATTTCCGTTTCTTTTTGCCAAGGAATTGAATGAATTTCTATGTCCTCAAAAGTCAGATCCGGCATATCAGAAATTACTATAAAATATACTTTGTTACCGTATTTTGTTTTAATCTTTTTTAATACATTGATAGCCGTCTCAAAATGCTTAATAGTGGTCTGTGTTCCCGTCCAGCCAATGCATATCTTGTCAGCTTGTTTTTTAACTACTACTTTACGGTGGTAGGCAGTATCTATAGTCGTGGGAATAATCCAAACGTTTTTGTTGAATTTTTTTGCGTAGCTGCCCAGGTATTCATTGCCAGCAATGACGCAGTCAGCCAGGCTGATAATTGTAGCTGTTTTATCCGGTTTTTTTAGCCAGGCAAGTGTTTTATTTGCCGGTGATACGTCATGTAGCCAGATAGAGTCATCAAAATCAAATACAAATTTAGCCACGGACCTGCTAAAACGTTTTTCAAAAAAAACAGAACCTGTCATAAATGCTTCTCTCTGAACAAAGATAATGTCGTAATAGGGAGTTTTCATTACATTCTTCATTCTCCGGATCATGCTTTTAATGAATAGAAAGAACTTAGTGAAATAATTTCCGGGACGGTAAAACTTTATGTCATCTTTTTCCGAGATCAACCAGGAAAAATCATATTCAAAACCATTGCTTTCCAGGTAATGCAGGTATTGTTCAAACCTGAATCGCTGACTGGGAGAACGTCCCGGCCTGTGTGCTGCTATGAATAATATTTTTGACAATGCTGCTTAAAAGCAAAGATAGTGATTGCCTGAGAAGAGAAATAATATTATCTCAAAAGGGTCACGTGACCTGTCACCGGATCATAACTGCTTGAAAGAATGAAATAATAAGTGCCTTCTTTTGCTTTCTGTCTGCCTGAGATGTTGCCATCCCAAAATTCATTGAGTGGGTCATCTGTTTCAAAGACTAGTTTCCCCCAGCGGTTAAAAATTTTCAAATTATAAACATCACATCTGTCATGAACTCCGATTCTGAACTCATCGTTCAATCCATCACCATTTGGCGTAAAAACATTGGGAATACTTCCCTCAAGCGGAATATCCACATATACTTCATCCTCTGAAATACAGAAGGAATTATTTACCTTCACAGAATAAGTTCCAGTCTCTGTCACTGTGAATTTTTCTTCATTATCACCTGTGGACCACTCATATACCATTCCCGTGTTTCCGGCATCCAACTCATAAGAGCCAGGCAAACAAAGAATCGTATCCGGACCCAGATCGACAAATGGCTGTTTCAGAACCACAATAGTACCGTTGAAAGTGTCTTTATGACAGTCATAATCTATGATAAGCGAATAATTATATGTTCCCTCAGAGGGAAAATCATGCTGGGGACTTTGTTCATTGCTTGTATTACCATCTCCAAAGTTCCAGTTCCAAACATTGGGAAGGGTATCACTATCTGCTGTATAATTGACGGTTTCGCCTTCACATATTGTAATAGGATCAGCAGAAGCACTGGAAACGGGTTCGGTAGCTATAGTAATGTCAATGCTTGAAGAATCTTCACAAACTCCATTGCTAACGACAACGGTGTATGTTCCTGATTGACTAACAACAATCGAATCGCTTGTTTCTCCACCGGGGAGCCATGTATAGTTCATATTGGGATTGTCCGCATATAATACCATCGTGCCATAGGGATCGCAGATAAAAGTATCTACGCCAAGATCAACAACTGGTTTCAGGATCACATTCAGTGTGTCGAATACCGTGTCATACCTGCATGCATACTCTACGATTAATTGGATGGGATAAGAGCCCGAATCGGCATAAGAGTGGTATGGGTATTGTGTGGTAGAGCTGTCTCCATCACCAAAATACCACAGGAAATTTAAAGGATTGTTTGAGGTGGAACTGAAAAACTGTATGGTGTCGGTAACGCAGATTGTGTTGTTATTTCCGGTTGAAATGTTAGTAAAACCCAAGCTGTCGTGCAGGTCGTTCAGACGCACTCCTGCTGCGTAAGCATAGGATTCAGCATATCCATATCCTATCACATATGCAAGAAATCCACAGCCGGTTGTTGTGATTGTATGCGAACCGGTATCTATTTTAAGGGTTACGTAGGAATAATTTGTGTCATATTGAAAAACATTCCAGTTCGTAACAGGTGTAAAATTATATTGTGTTAATGCAGTATCCGGTGTCCGGGTGACGATATGCACCCAGTTTGAATCTATCTGAACTTCTTTGATGGTATAGAAAGTTACTGTATCAAGATACATTTGTTCATTTGGATTGAGCATGATAAGAGACGGGTCTCCATTCCAAGCGTTGTTCGTATTCACATAGCACAGGCAGGGGCAGTTGCCAGTGATTTCAAAAGTGCCAACAGCGATCGGCTTATCTCCAGTAATATAGGATACTGCCGAAACGGTATCCTGGATCCATTGCCCTGCGTTCAGGGTGCCGATCAGATTGCCGTTTTTAAAAATCTGGGTGTTGTCCTGCGATGCCATCACCCGGTATTCCATCACATATCTTGCAGAAGTGAGTAATAACACATATTCCTGCCCCCAGGTGTTGACCGGGTAAGCCACTTCATAAATAGGGTCTGCATTTCCAACGCAGAATGAGGAGATCCATACATTGCCTGAATATAGTGCGAATTTCTGGTTTGGATCCAGCGACCTTATCAGGCTACCGGTCAAATCATCATTAACAGTCTGCGCCTGCACCTGATACACATCCCCGGTATCTAATGTTACAGTGAAGGGAACATTAGCAAGATGCCCACCAGCAGTATTTCCGGTTGGGGTGATCTCAACTGTAACAGAATCGCCTGCCGCCACTACAATAAACTCCGATTCATCCAGCAAACTATGTTGCTGTGTTTCATAAGTCATTGCCCTATATTCATTCCCAAGGGCGGGTGTTGGTAAAACCAACGAAGCTTCACTGCGATACTGGTGATAACTGTTGGAATAAACAACCACATCGTCATTTGTAACAATATGGATTGCACGCTTCATCACTATCTCAGAACCTGTTATTGTTGCATCATTCGAAGGAATTGTTACTTTAGATACAATATTCGGCACAACACTGAAATTCTGGAAAAAACCTGTTCCGGGTATCTCTACAAACCCCGTGGTTGCCGTGTTTGATGTTATGTTCACCTGATAAACAGCAGTTGTAAGGTCCTTGAATTCCATGAATGACAACCAAAAATCAGTACCCGAATTAGTTATGTTTTGTGATGAGGATATGAAGCAAAGCGAAGAAAGCAATGCAGTAAATAATGGTTTTGTATTAAACATAAGTGATAAAATTTATCATAGCTAATGTTATAACAGACGAACATTATTTAATTTAGGTTGCTTTGTGCTTTAAAAGGCGTATTCCGGAGAGCGAAATGTAGTGAGGCATCCGGACACAATAGATCCTCCGCTACCTTGCCGGAGTTTAGGGAAAGGATACTGAATTAACTGCTTGTAATAAATAATGATAAAGAACTTCTGATGCTCAAATACATGAATATCTTTGTGCAAATATTATAACAGGTATAAATCATGGAGCATCCCGAATGTCAGCAGCCTTGAATTCAGCAGATTCATCTAAAGTAGTACTGATAGGTGTTTGTAAAGACAAATACGATGAACCTTTGGTAAAAGAATACCTTGATGAGCTGGCTTTTTTAGCTGAAACGGCAGGATTGATCCCGGTGAAAAAATTCATGCAACAACTACATAAACCTCAATCTGCCACATATATCAGGAAAGGGAAAGCGGAGGAGGTACATAAGTACATAATGAAAGAAAAAGTTGGTATAGCCATATTTGATGATTCCCTTTCTCCAACTCAGGTTCGTAATCTTGAAAAGATATTTGAAGTGCGTGTGATTGACAGGAGCAACCTGATCCTCGATATTTTTGCAGGGAGGGCAAAAACTGCATATGCCAAAACACAGGTGGAACTAGCGCAGTATGAATATCTTCTGCCCCGCCTGGCAGGTATGTGGTTGCACCTGGAAAGGCAAAAAGGCGGTATAGGTCTGCGAGGGCCTGGAGAGAGAGAGATAGAAACAGACCGGAGGATTGCAAGGCAGAAAATAGCCAAACTCAGGGAAAAACTCCGAATCATTGACAAACAAATGGCCACCCAGCGCAAGAACAGGGGATTTCTGGTGCGTGTTGCCCTTGTTGGCTACACCAATGCCGGCAAATCAACCATCATGAACCTGATAAGCAAATCTGATGTTTTTGCCGAAAACAAATTATTTGCTACACTGGATACAACGGTGCGGAAAGTTGTGTTGGGACGTATTCCCTTCCTTATCTCAGATACGGTGGGCTTTATACGCAAACTTCCACATCAACTCATCGAATCCTTTAAATCAACCCTGGATGAAGTGAGGGAAGCAGATATTTTAGTCCACGTAGTTGACGTCTCTCACCTTTCGTTTGAATCACAGGTATATACCGTAAACGAAACGCTGGCGGAACTCAAGGTTGTGGATAAACCAATGATCATGCTATTTAACAAAACAGATCTTTATACAAATCTTGAAGCCGGTGAGTTTGATTATACTGCCTCAAGTAATCATAACATCAATTTACCGGAACTGAAAAGAAGCTGGATAAACAAAAACAGTTTGCCCACGGTTTTTATTTCGGCCAAAATGAAATCAAACATAGAAGAATTCAGGAAGGTTCTTTATTCAATGGTCAGGGAATTGCATATGCAGAGGTACCCGAATTACCTTACAGGGCAAGATGAATGGAAATAATACCCATTTTATGCTATTTTTATAATTTTATACCACTTTGTCAGAAGAATTTTTACATTATATTTGGAGATTTCAGTTATGGAATACGCAAAATCTGACCACCGTGGATGGGCAGGAACTTAATGTGATCTCAACTGGTCAGCACAATCATGATTCGGGTCCTGATTTCTTTAATGCGAAAATACGAATAGGGAAGACGATGTGGGCAGGCAATGTAGAGATTCACATCAACTCGTCTGACTGGGTGAAACATCAACACACGTATGATGACGCCTACAACAATGTGATTCTGCATGTGGTATATAACTTAGACAAAGAGGTGTTTAACAGCAGCGGACAAAAAATACCTGCATTGCACGCGGGACAATACCTTAATGATAACGTTTATTCTAAATATCTATCTTTACAAAAGAATCTCTGGATTGCCTGTGGTTATCAGCTTGGTGAAGTAGATGATTTTATATGGCGCAACTGGCTGGAGCGTCTTCTTATTGAAAGATTGGAAAAGAAAACCGAAACGCTGCAGGAATTGATGAATTATACAGGGGATGATTGGGCTGAGACATTCTATATTGCAATTGCAAAGAATTTCGGTTTCACAGCAAATCAAATGCCTTTTGAACAGCTTGCAAAGAGTATAAAACAATCCATTATTGCACGTCACCGCAAAAGTCTCCTACAGGTTGAGGCTTTGCTATTTGGAAGTGCCGGTTTATTACTGGATCATTTTAAAGATGAATACCCCCGTAAATTAATAAGTGAATTCAACATCCTGCAAAAGAAGTATGGTATCTCTCCAATGGAAGGGCATATCTGGAAATTTCTGAGAATGCGACCCTCAAACTTTCCTACGATCCGGTTATCTCAGTTTGCAGCTTTAATTACCAGGACAGAATCGCTTTTTTCTAGGCTGATACATGCTAAAGACTTGGAAGAAATGCGAAGTCTCTTTAATGTATCGGCTTCAGAATACTGGAATTCTCATTATTCTTTTGATAAAACATCTGCTACTGTCAGGATGAAGAAATTAGGGACATTTACGGTAGATATGTTGTTGATAAATACAGTACTGCCATTCTTGTTTTTATATGGCAAAATCAAAGGTGATGATGCTTTTGCCATGCATGCATTGAGTTTGTTTGAAAAACTTCCTGCAGAAAACAATGCCATAATCAGAAAGTGGATTGGATTTGGAATAAAACCGGTTTCTGCATTACAATCACAGGCATTATTGGAACTGAGAAAAAATTATTGCGTAGAAAAAAAATGTTTAAATTGCACAATTGGATTAAAAATCCTTGATTATGATAGATAAAATCAAATTCTTTTTTGAAAAGCAGGCATTCGGAGTTTGCGAATGGTGGGGTGAGAAGCTTGGAATAAGTTCATCCAAAATCCGGAAGTATTTTATTTACACATCTTTTGTAACCATTGGATCTCCGCTGATTATTTATCTCATTATGGCTTTTATCCTTGAGCATAAGGACTGGTTTAAGATATTAAAAAAACCACGATCTATCTGGGAGATTTGACATCATTCCAATAGAAGGCGGGCGGTTTCAAGACTCTCAACCGATCCCACCAAAGTAACCATATCTCCAAGTCTTAAACGAGTATAACCATGTGAAATGATCATTTGTTCATCCCTGCTTATTGAAAGAATGATTATGTCTTTTGGTAAGCGTATGTTTCTTAAGGCAAGTCCGTGTATGTCCGGATTTTTCACCTTTACCTCAATGGTATCCTGATCCTTACCTGTGCCAAGGAGCAGGTTAGTGGCATGTGGGGAACGTACCATATGATCGAGCAAACTGATGATGGCAGAAGATGGATCAACAATAAGAACATCCAATTCATAGAACAACCCTGCATTATTGCGATCGTTCAGTATAGTAATAATCTCGCGTGTTCCGAAATGCTCATATGCCATTTCACAAATCATGTAATTTTCGTCATCACTGCTATACATGCACACTATGGCATCGGTTTGGAAAGCGCCTTTGGACGTTAATGTCTGCTTTTTAAGATCGTTAACTTCAAGAATATTAATTCCTCTAACGAGTTCTTCTTTCGGCTTGCCGCTACGGGAAATAATCTGCACATTCCAGCCATTTTCGTAAAGCTGTTTAGCTAAAGCGATAGAAGTGCCGAAGAGACCAAATATGGTGACATTACGGTTCTCTTCCTGGTCATTTATTTTGCGTTTATGGCTCTCACCTGTAATTTGCAAGGCCCATTTAAAAACAGGTGGGCCTATAAATTGGGACAACACAATAACAGCAATAATAAGTGTTTCAAATTGGGCACCCCAAGCTGGAAACGAGATTGCCACAACTGCTGTCAGTCCGAGGCTGACACCCGCTTGTGTTATATAAGGTGTCCAGGCAGTGATGTTAAATTTCCAGGAATCTTTAACAGATAATCCACCAATTATTCCACCTGAAATAAGGGCAAATGTGCGAATGCCGAAAAGTATGAAGGCGATGAGCCACATTTCAGCAAGAACATCCAGTTCCATGGATGCACCGGTAATAGTGAAAAAGATAATATAAACGGGCGTACCTGTTTTATGAATGATATTGATGAAATCAGCTTTACATTTACTATAATTTGTAATGATAAAACTCCCAATAATGCAGATTAGAAGGGGCTCAAGATGTATTTTGAAATATAATAAAGAAGTCCACTCTTCTATTATTGAAGAGAGCAGATAAACAGAGAGCCCGCTGAATAATACCAGTAAAATCTTTAACCATCCTATCCTGATAATAACCAGAAAGAATGAAAGTGCTTTGCCAAGAATATATCCAAAAACAGCAGATAAGAACAGTTCAACGATCAATCGCAGAATCACCATAAAATCAAACCCTGTTCCCGAAATCATTACTATAGCAATAGTGATTACAACAGCAAACATGATAACTACAATAAAATCAACTAGGACTGTAACACCAATTGCGGTTTTTGTGAAAGGACCGCGGGCTCGCATCTCTTTAATAACGGCAATGGCAGAAGCAGGAGACCTTGCGATAAAAATCGTTCCCAAAATCAGGGAGACCGCTATTCTCGAAAGCACCCCCATCGTGTTCATGAATGGGATGTATGTAGAGAGGAAAAAAGTGGTTATGCTACAAATGCTGAAAACCAGAAAGACTTGCCAGAATGTCATAAACACAATGCTCTTTATTCTGCTTCTCAGTTCTTCCAGGTGTAATTCACTGCCTGCTGCATAAGCGATAAATGCAAGTGTAATCTCCTCAAGAAAATGTAACTTGCCAATTGCCTGAGCAGGGATCATTCCAAGTACAAAAGGGCCACACAGAATACCTATGACCAATATACCTGTTATAAAAGGGAGGTGTATCTTGGTAAATAACGCGGAAAGACTATGCGAAGCTACCGCAATGATTCCAAAACCGGTCAATAACAGAATTAGATCAATAACGTCCTTCATTTTTCAAAGATAGAATTCTAAAGGTAGTTCACAAACATTGTATTTCAGGTGTTTGAAATTCCTTTTCTTTGTCCTTGTGAAAAGAGTACTGATTACAGGTTGCAATGGATTATTAGGGCAAAAACTAATGGATGCAGTGGCCAAACCGGATGTTTTTCCCGCATCATTACCTGATCTGCAGGATTGGAAATTCCTCTTTACCTCCATTGAAGAGCAGCCTTTTGAGCATACCGGTGGCATTGAATATGCTTATATGGATATCACTGAGCAAAAGTCAATAGAGGAAGTCTTCTCTTTTTTTAAACCTGATGTCGTATTGAATACAGCAGCCATGACGCATGTTGATCAATGTGAGTCAGAACGTGATAAATGCTGGAAGACCAATGTGCAAGCGGTTGCCGGACTGGCAGATGCCTGTAAATTGTACAAATCGAGATTGATACACATTTCTACTGATTTTATTTTTGATGGAGAAAACGGACCATACAGAGAAGAAGACAAGGCCAACCCGTTGTGTGTTTATTCCAGTTCTAAACTTGCTTCTGAAGAAGTACTGAAAAAAAGTGCGATACCCTGGTGTATCCTGAGAACTTGTATTCTGTATGGCGTAGGGAAGAAGCTGGTTAGGAAGAACATTGTACTTTGGATCAAGGATCAACTGGGAAACAATCAGGAAATCAATATTGTGGATGATCATTACAGATCGCCCACGCTTGCCGAAGATCTTGCTTCCGGTTGTTTGCTGGCAGTTGTAAAGAATGCAAGGGGAGTTTATAATGTATCGGGCAAAGATTTGATGAGTATTTATGAAATGGCATTGCGTCTTGCCGCATTTTATAAGCTGGACCCTTCGCTGATACATCCTATTTCTGCTGCTACGCTCAATCAGCCGGCTAAAAGACCTGCAAAAACAGGCTTTATTCTGGATAAAGCTATTAATGAACTTAATTACCGTCCTCATTCATTTGAAGAAGCACTTGAAATCATCACCAAGCAATTATCGGCACAAAGCGATTAAATCAATATTATTATTTTTGGCTTTTTAATCTCAACCGGAAATATAAATGGCAAAAGCACAGGAAGCCTGGGGATCAAGAGTAGGACTTATTCTGGCTATGGCCGGGAATGCAGTTGGGTTGGGTAATTTTCTTCGCTTTCCTATCAAAGCCGTGCAGAATGGCGGTGGTGAGTTCATCATCCCCTATATCGTTTCATTTCTTGTGATGGGCATCCCACTTCTGTTTGTGGAGTGGGGGATGGGCCGTTATGGCGGCAAATTAGGAGATCACTCCACACCGTTTATCCTTGACAACATGACCAAAAAACGCTTGTGGAAATATTTCGGTGTGTTTGGGATATTCACCAATTTCGGTGTTATTTCTTACTATACATATATTGAAAGCTGGACACTCGCTTATGTTTGGGAATCCATCAAAGGTACGTTTATTGGGATGCCGGTTGAGCAGGTATCGGCCTTCTTTGATGGATATGTTGATAAACCGGGAGTTGGGGAATTGATCAATTTTCCCGTTAAAGCTTTATTCTTTTTCATCGTCACACTATTTGTCAATATCTGGATATTGTCTAAAGGGCTGAGTGGAGGTATAGAAAAGGCGGCTAAGATAGCGATGCCCTTATTACTTGTATTCGGAGCTTTTCTTGCAGTAAGGGGGATAACACTGGGCAATACAGGTGAATGCGAGGATTGTAATTCGTTTGCAGCATTGAACTTTTTATGGGAACCAAAACTGCACGGTTTGTGGAATTTTAAAACCTGGTTGGAGGCTGCCGGGCAGGTATTTTTCACTCTTTCTGTTGGCATGGGGACCATTCAATGTTATGCCTCTTATGTTAAAAAGAAAGATGATATTGCCCTGAATGCGATGTCAGCAGGATGGATGAATGAGTTTGTTGAAATCGTATTGGGTGCTTCTGTTGTTATTCCAATTGCAGTGGGCTATCTTGGTTTGGATTGGGTGAAAGAAAATTCTGGTTTTATGATGGCCTTTAAGACAATGCCTTATTTATTTGACCATTGGGGCGTGGCTCTTGCTATTATTTCTGGAGTGGTTTGGTTTGGATTGCTGTTTTTTGCAGGAATCACATCTTCCTTAGCTATGGGAACCCCCTGGATGGGATTTGTTTCCGATGAATTTAATTGGGGAAGAAAGAAAGCTGCATATATATTCGGCTTACTCGTATTACTGCTTGCCCTGCCTACCATATTGTTTTTTCATCAGGGTGTTTTTGACGAATATGATTACTGGACAGGAACCGTTTCATTGGTTGTTTTTGCTTTTGTCGAAGTCATATTGTTTGGCTGGATTTTCGGTATTAAAAATGCCTGGAATGAAATCAATGAGGGTGCAGATATAAAAGTGCCTCTTATCTTTAGGTTTTTTATTAAATATGTCACGCCTGTATTTATTTTCCTTGTATTCTCTGGTGCATTGATCAGACCTGCCGGAGATAATTGGTCTGATGCCTTTCATGCTCTGTTCAGCGGAGGCGGCTGGCCCTTGCATGATGCAAGTATCCTCAACCAGATATTTTGGTTCAATACGGATGAAATACATTTTTTTAAAGATGGAGAACCAACAAACATGTTTTTTATAATAATTTCACGCTTGCTGCTCGTAGGACTGTTTGTTGCCCTGTGTATTATGGTCAAATATGCATCTTCTATCAGGAAAAAATCTTTAAACAACGGGAAATGACACTATCTGCTATTTTTATGATGGTTATTGTGCAATTAGTGGTTGCCTGCATCACTGCACTCTTGTTCATCAAGGTTCTAAAAACTCCACCAAAACCTGAACCGGATTCGTATTCCGAAAATGATGAGGATCCTCGTTAAGTATTTCAGGTTATGCTCAGATTATTAATTATGGCGTTTAGAAACCAAATTCATGCGTTTGTAGTCTGAAATCATACTTTAATAAATTACATAGTCAGATTATTCAGGAACTATTTATCTTTGTTTAAAGAAATTGGCAATTGACTGCAAAGCAGAGAAATATCAGCAAAGTATTTATTCTTGGATTGATGTATGTGGGAATGTATCTCGCATGTATGGCTGTTCTTGGAAATACTATAACAAGCTATTATCATGGTAAAGTGATTTCTCCGAAAACAAACACCATCAAGGCAGAAATCGGTTTGGATGGCATTGCCGGAATCAGACAATAAATTTCATAATTTTTCCAGCTTATTGATCAGGAATTCCTTTTTGCGTTGAGAAACGGGTAATTGTACCCCATTCTTCATGATTACAGAGCCGCCATCTGCCTTAATAAATCTGACAAGATGATTGATATTTATTGTATGTGATTTATGAATGCGGATGAAACCAAAATCGCATAACATATCATCTATGTCCTTGAGTGATTTGGAAACAACGAGTCTTGAGCCATCCGTCAGCATGACCTCAGTATAACTCCCGTCTGAGTTGAGGCAAATGATTTCATCGGTATTTTTCAGGTAAATGCTATCTGCAGTTTTGAAAATGATTTTTTTTGGTTTATCGTTCAGTTGAATATTTTCTTCCAGTGCTTTTAGTTTTAACACCAGGTTTTCCCTATCCAGCACATCTTTAGCGTTTTCAAGTGTTTGTGTTAGCAGATCCGGGTCAATCGGTTTCAGCAAGTAATCAAGAGCTGAAAACCGGAATGCCTGAACAGCATAATGCTCATAAGCAGTGATAAATATCACCCTGAAATCCACACTTTTGAAATTCCTTAATAATTGAAATCCCGTTCCACCGGGCATTTTAATATCTAAAAAAACAATATCGGGAGAAGTGCTTTTGATCAGGTTATAACCGGATGAAACATCAGATGCAGTTCCGAGAATCCTGATTTTTTCGCTATACATGAGGAGCATCCTGGAAAGACTTTCACGGGCATCCTGTTCATCATCTATTATTATAACGCCAAAATCCACTTTTAGGAAAGTTTCAATTTAAAGCTGACCCTGGTTCCTGAGCTTTCTCCTCCGCGCTTGTGCAGGTCTTCAATGCTAAAGTCTATTTTATTTCCTTTTTGTTTGTTCAGCAGGGCGATTCTTTCAAGTGTCAGTTCGGTAGCCAATGATCTGTGTTTTTGTTCATCCGGACTTTTGCTTTGCTCTGCTCTTTTTCTTCCAATACCATTATCGCTGATAGAGATTTCAAGAAAACCGTTTACGCTTCTAAATTCAATGTTGATCTCTCCCTTACCATCCATTTGTGCTATCCCGTGTTCAATGGCATTTTCAATAAAAGGCTGGATAAGCATCGGAGGTATCAAAATGCTCATCTGATCAATTGTTGGGGAGACATGGATAGAATAAGTAAACTTATCTTTGAAACGGAGCATTTGCAGGGAAATATACTGCTCAATTATCTGGATTTCCCTGTCCAGGGTAATTAATTCCTCCCTTGAATTTTCAAGTATCATACGAATGAGATTTGAAAAATTTGCCAAATATTTGGTCGATTGTTTTTCATCATTTTTTAAAAGGAAATTCTGAATGGAATTCAGGGAGTTGAATATAAAATGTGGATTCATCTGGCTTCTGAATATTCTGTTTTGAAGTAGGAGTGCTCTTTGTTCTGATTTAAGTTTGTTGCGTTTCAGCAATAACAAAGCGATGATAAGCAGCAATATAAATAAACCTCCAAAAGCTGTTAAGAGATAGCGGCTGTTTTTGAGTTTCATCTGTTGCAACTCTGATTGTCTGATCAGCAATTCTATTTCCCTGTCTGCATTTTGTATGAGCATTTCTGCAGATTTTATAGCAGCTTCTTTTTTAGCCAGAGCTTCGCTATCAACCGGGTTTACTGTTTGCAGGGCGTGCTCCTTCATCATCTCCAGTTTTTTCATCTGTATTTTAAGCTGTTCCTGCTTTTGTGCCAGGATTTTATCGGATGATACTACAAAGCTTTTACTGGCGCTAGCATGAGTTGAAGACTTGTTTTCCTCTCTTCCGGCATTGGCAATCAGGCGGGCTTCTTCCAGTATCTTGCCGGCTTCCTCTTTTGCCTTCCTGATAATTTCATCAGCAGCAGGAAGCGTGTCATTCTCCCTTACATCCTTATCATTCTGTGTGCTTTGTTTCCCGGTTTTATCCTTGTCTTTGTGTATTATTTGCAACTGAGCAAAAAGACTGTCTATCGATGATTTATGTGATTTTGTGTATGTAACATCATAATCGAAAGAACTTTTGTTGATATTGTACTTGATCCGGGTTACAGGTTCGTTCAATACAGCATAATCCATACTTTCTATTTGTGGCAGCAATTCAATATTCAACGGACTGAATTCATAACTGTATCCGCGAAATGCCAGAGGGATATGCCGGGTGTCTATAACAACCGATTTTTCTGCCATGCCTGTTTTATAAAAATAAAGGATATATTGATGGTTTAACCGTACAAGTACATCAAAATTACCCTTGGCACCGCTTAAAGAAGCGCTCACCAGGCTGTCGCCTGTTTTAAGTGTTACAGATACGCCTGCGAGCATTTCCTTATCTCCGTTAAGGGGGTTGTTCCTGAAAACCACACCGCTTACACGCAAACTGGATGGCGTGTGGTTCTTATCGCCTGCTATACCACTTAATGACAGTAGTATTAAGCAAACAAACAATATGGATTTGGGTAATGGCATGCACACTTATTTAAAACAAATTTATCTTTTTTATTGTAAAAGATGCTGCTATAAACAGAAATTTTTAAAAAGCAATGGGCCGGAAAGCTGTAATTCCGTTCGCAATGCTATATATGTTTGTTGTTTTTGCACGATGATAGAAATTGACAATACGATTGTATCCCCTGAGGTGGTGGAGAAAAATTTGGGTCTGTTCAGTTAACTGTGT
>CAZUDW010000052.1:0-19994 GCA_964619305.1 uncultured Flavobacteriales bacterium | reverse complement strand
TTATTTTCAAAATTAATAAAAAAAAGATGGGTTTTGCAAGTTTAAATTCAATATCAAAACAAAAAAACTGCCCCTGGCCCTGTAGAAGAGGGCAGGGGGTGAGCCATTTATACCTGCACCACCACGGGCTTGCTTTCGCATGTCCATAAACGGGCTTAAATTGTTAGCGTTTATGGTTAAATTGCCACTGTCTGGGGTTAAATTACTGCAATTTAACATGAAATAGCTTTCATTCGGGATTAAACTGCCAGCGTTTGTCGTTAAATCGTCATCGTTTCGGATTAAATGGCGATCGTTTGGCGTTAAATAGCGATCATTTGGCGTTAAATTGCCATCGTTTTGGATTAAATGGCGACCGTTTAGCGTTAAATGGCGATCATTTAGCGTTAAATGGCCATTATTTAATCACTCCTGTCTGCAATTTTTAAATGTCTGACAATTAGTTACTTAAATTTTTAAACAAAATAAAATAATGTATGATTGATAATAGCAATATAAAATATTGGGAAATATTAAGGTTTAATGTGGTCAGCACACGGCATAAAAAAACGGAAATCAAAAAGGTGGATTTTCGGGGCGGCATCATGGAAAAAGTGTGGTTTTGCAACTTGGTCTTCCGGTTCTTTTGCATCAGGGGAAAAGAACATGAAAGAAGATGGAGTTCCTTCTTTTTTCATAAAATATCAAATGGTTAATTTTGGCAAGACTAATTGTTGTAATTATTTCTCATAAAATAAAAAGAAAAAAAGATGGCTTTAACTCCGACCAAAAAGATTGCACTGGGCTTCACCGCCCCGGATTTTGAACTTCCCGATGCCGCAACAGGAGCAACTATCGGTTTAAGACAACTGAGGGGTAAGGTGGCGACTGTAGTCATGTTCATCTGCAATCATTGCCCTTATGTGAAGCACGTGCAGCATGGGCTGGTGCAGCTTGCCAGTGATTACATTCCGAAAGGGGTGACCTTTGTAGCTATTAATTCAAACGATGCTGCAAATTACCCTGAAGATGCGCCAGATAAAATGAAAGAAGAGATACGGAAGGTGGGCTATCCTTTTCCCTATCTTTTTGATGAATCGCAGGAAGTGGCAAAGGCCTATGAAGCGGCATGCACACCGGATTTCAACATATTCGACAAGGATTTGAAATGTGTTTATCGCGGGCAGATGGATGATTCAAGACCGGGAAACGGGATAGCTGTAAGCGGCAGGGATATTCGCAAAGCGCTGGATCAGCTAATAGCTGGCGGGGAGGTGGACACGGATCAGCAACCAAGTGTTGGCTGCAACATCAAGTGGAAAGAATAGCATCTTCTGCCTGGTTGCCGGTTGTGTTGATCTTCAGCAAGAGCAACAGGTCGATGGCAAAGTGAGCAGCCATCACGGTTATCATGCCTGTATAAAAGTATAAATATCCCATACCTGTTATCACAAAACTCATGAACAAACCGTAGAGAGATAACTTCAGGTTGAGGGGATTGAGGTAGCCGTGTATTGCAACAAAAATAAAAGAGGTGATCCAGATCCCCGTGTGATGGCCGGTGAGTTCCTGCATCCAGGGCTGAAGCGCCCCCCTGAAAAGCATTTCTTCCCCGATGCCTGCACATAAGGAGATAAATACAATATCGGTTTTCTTCAATTCCATTTGCAAAATCAGCTTATAGTAAAATTGTCGTACGTCACTCAGCAAATTGCTGTTGATGATAGCCAGTCCAATGATGGCTGCCGCAATTCCGTATATCATTCCCAAAGGAAATTGCAGATACCATGGCCAGCCTTTCGTAAACAGACCGGGCAATGTCGTTTCTGAAGTCAGTGCTATAAGCAGCCAGCCGAGGAGACTGAACCCAAACAATGTAATAAGTCCCATCCAGATGATGGTTTTCCTTTTCATGCCTGATATCGGTTTAAAAAAGTAAAATTAGGAATTCTTTGACAAGTATTTTTCCCTGGTATATTTTTGGAATCAGCTTAAGATCAGGCATTTTAAATAAAAACTCTATTTTAGCCATCCTTTTTTTTAAAGAGTATAAACAAATTCTTTTTATTTGAGAAGCATGTTGAAGGCGAAAATAATCAGCAAGTTAAACGTGTTTTGTCTATTGGGCTGTATCCATGCAGGTGGTCTGATCGCTGGTAATCCGGTTAGCGAAAAAGGAAAGGTGAAGGATACTGTTCAGGCGGTGGTTATTTATGGAGATGATTATTTGCTGAAAAAAATTCAAAACCCTGATCCTGATCTTATTTCGTGGACGATTGATTCTCTTCTATGTCTAGATAAAGTTCCGCAATCACTGGTAGAGCAATTGACTTTATATGCTGAATTAAGCCAGAAGAGCAGGGATGAGATAGTACAAATGATAGATTCTCTCTTCACTCTTGACAGTATTCCTTATCCGCTGATCAACCAGATTAATCTTTATGTTGCTACAAATCCCAAAGAGCATATAAATGTTTCTTTACCATGGTATTATGATGAAAATTCCAAATATCCGGCAGATACTTTTTATCATGACTGGAATACAAATTTTCCAAATCCGTATGGCACTGATTTATCACAGCAAGATACAGTAGTTAAACTTGTATTGGAAAATGATGGTTTGTTCGGGTATTATACCCCTCCCGTTATAGGTCCCATCACTTCGCGGTTTGGTTGGAGGGACGGCAGGAATCATTGCGGAATGGATATTGATTTGGAAGTCTGGGATACGGTAAAGGCGGCTTTTCCCGGCATGATAAGAGTGGCAAGGTGGTATGAAGGTTATGGACGTGTAGTTGTTATCAGACATTGGAACGGACTTGAAACGGTTTACGCTCATTTGCATCGTATTAAAGTAAAACCCGGGGATATGGTAGAATCTGGTGCGTTTATCGGTTATGGAGGCAGTTCCGGTCATTCCACGGGCAGTCATTTGCATTTTGAGTGCAGGTTTAAAGGAATCCCCCTCAATCCATCTTCTTTTATATCCTTTGAACAAAATCGGCTGTTAAATGATACTTTGATACTGAGAAAGATGCAATGGAATTACGCATCCTATCCGGAAGGGTCGAAGTTCTATACGGTGCATAGGGGAGATTTCCTGTATAAGATTGCCAATCAATTTGGTATTACTGTAAAAAAGCTCAGAGATTTGAATGGATTAAACCAACATTCCATCATCAGCGTAGGGCAGAAACTCCGTGTTATTTAAGTATTTATGGATTTTTTAAATCTGACGAATTACAGGCAACATCCGGAAGATGACAGATATTTAGTATTTACAGTTAAAAATAAGGAGCAATCAGTCTTTTTTGAAGATCAACTGAAACAGCATCAGATTTATTATGAGAAATTTGAGGATGAAGACAAACACATATCTTTTTTTGGGATAAAAAACAAAGATGCACGTATTGCTAAAAATCTGAACAACCTTGCAATAGGTAAATATCGCAGACCTTTTATTCCTCACAGAGGTTTGGGAATAGCAGTTATTTTATTAACATTTGGATTTATTCTTCTTGCATTAATCGGATATATTCTTCATAATTAAACAATACAGCTGTCAAATGAGACTGATACATGCAATGAAATATCATCTGTTTATCATAGGTATGCTAAGAATGTGTTTTATTCCATTTGCTGAATCTCAGGAAAAATTTCTAACGGTTGGTCTGCAACTAAAACCCATTATACCAAGCGGTTTATTTAGAACCGATAATGTTTTTAAGTCACAGGAAAATATGTTCTATTCTATTACAACCACCTTTGGATATTCTGGTGGCATGATGATCAGAAAGGAATTTTCTAAAAGATTTTCGTTTGAAACGGGAATAAACTTCACAAAAAGGAATTACAATTTAGATATTATTGATAATGACAGTATCGTTGACGGGCATATTTTTGCCGGATATTCAGATTTCTCAATTATTAATTATGAAATACCATTGCTGGGGCTTCTGTATCTGAGGATAGGAGAAAGATGGCATATGAATACCTCGGTTGGCGTTTCGATGGACTTTTTTCCTTCAGATATTTCCACTTATGACTCATATTTCTCACACCTTGCTTTAAGAAATCACTGGCTCCAACTGGCCGGAGTTGTTAATCACGGTTATGAATTAAGGACGGATAAAAGCGGTATGATTTATTTTGGGGGTACTTTACATTGGCCATTTACAATTATTTACCGAAGTTTTATCGATTACAAAACAGGCTTGTTATTAAAAGATCAAACCACCCTGGATTTAAAAGGAAACTATTTCACAATAGATGTTAGATACTATTTTCCGGAACGACAAGAGAAAAAAAGAAGAAAGTAGAAACCAGAACGCAGTTTGCTCCTTATCAGATATTTTCAGGTAATTGCTGGAGCATCTTAATATACGCTTCTTTCATCCCCGAATACAAAGTCTCTTTACCATAATTCTTGCTTTCCTTTGATTCATCAATCAGTCGATCCGCAAATTCGATCTGTTCTTTTATCCATTTGACGAGATTCAAAAATTGTTGTTTCTTCATGCTGTTGACATTTAAGAAGCTATAGAAAATGTAAGAAAATTATACGGATACAATCAACAATGGTTGCTATTTTTAGAATAATGAAGTTATTATGTGGGGATGGAAAATGATGAAAGAATAATTACTTCTTTTTAAATTCGGCTTTGGTATTACCGTAATTCATATAATAAGTTTCCTTTTTTAAGTTTGAAATATCGAATTTATTACCATAACCTTTTTTCACTATATCTCCGAATTGATTATAAACCTCATAGAAAGTGCGGTCAGAAAATTCAACGAATTGTTTTTGCCTGTTAATGATATATGTCAATTCAGATTGAAGTGAAATAAAGCTTACGCTTGGAGAATATCTTGTTTTCCCCATGTATCCTTTTTGTTTGACCCTGAATTTATTTGTTCCGGCAATTGGAGTTGTTTGAAAGGAATATTTATGCAAACCACTGGCTCCTATTCCCACTACTTCACCAACCTTGACCCATTTGTTCCATTTAAATTGTTCAATAATATAGGGCAAGGAACTTTTTTCGGAAGTTGTTTTCCAGGTTAATAAACCAAATTTATTGATGTGTATATCCTGAGTGTTGAAAGTAGGATAAGGATGTAATGCGTCCGGATTAATGACTTTTGGCATGCAGTCATCATCTTTATAATGAATCTTAACCATAATCGGTTGACCAAGTTTTAGCTGAAAATTTGAAAGATCAATCTCGAATGCATTTGAGTTGATTTCGTCTGTTGAAACGACACCATTAATGGTAACTTCAAATGTGCAATATCCAACACCTGAACCGGCAATTGCGTTTTGCACATATATGTTTTTCCGTTGATACAAACCTTCCATTACGATCGTTCCACTAAAAATATCGTTGCTCAATAAAAGCGAAAGGGATAAAACCAACGCAAATATGCCTCTTGTTTTATATGAGTATCCAAAAAACATCTTAATTCAAAGATAATATTAATATTTAATACGTTTTAATTTTTTCTGTGGTTTTTTACATTTTTATCAACACGCTTTGTTAAAAGTCATCAGCTTTAACGTAAAATTTCTGAGTTTGTTGTTCTCAAATGAATGTATTAGACGAAACATTTCGCAAAAAAGTTGCTTTTTTCAAAATAATATCAGTAATTAATCAAACTGAATGTGAGATTGATTTGTTTTATTTTAGGAATGCGGAGTTGTTTTTTTTGATTCGGAGAATACAAATGCAGGCATTAAAATCATTGGGATCAAAGGAGATTGAACGATGCCCATAAAGATTCGTGCAAATTTATAACCGCTTGCTGTATCATGCAATAAATATCCGGTGCAGTAAGCCAGGATAGCAATAATCCCAAAAAGGGAAAAAACACCTATCATGATTTTGATAAATCTTCTTTTTTTAAAAAGAAAATGTGTTAACCAACAGGATAAAGCTAAATATATGATTGAGAAAACAAAAGTTAAAACCCACTTGGCCTGATAAAGCTGCATATATGAGAAGGATTTAATAAAATCCAAATGTTTGTTAACCCAGTTATATTCATCATGATAATATAGATATGATAACTGATAATTAATGTTTACAAAAACAAACTCCCTGATAAATCCGGTCAGGATAAACGCAAGTAAAAATAAACCCAAAAAAAGACGTTTTAACGTTTTGGTTTTCATTTGGATTTAGAGAATTTAATTACCCAGATATACCATAATATAAATATACAGGCATAGGTGGTGATTGTAAATGTATAAGTATGGTTAAAATCCATGTATTCAATTGGCAAATAAACGGTCATTAATACAAGCGCAATTACCCGGAGAATGTTGATTGTATGTATGATTGCGATGCCCATTGGGATATACCAAAGTTTCTTTTTTACCGGCCCGGAAAAAGAAACGATAAAAATGGTAAAAAGGACAAATAATTCCAGGCCGCTGCATTTGTCTCCAATCCACAATTCATGACCGCCATCAACACCAACTGTCCTGATATCCATGTGCGCAAAGGATTCAGGTAACAGGTTATATCCCATTGCACTTAGTAGATTGGATGAAATCCAGTTGATATTAGCAATGACAGGTTTGTCTATTTCTATCTTGGGATGAAGCCAAAGTTCATATATAAACAGCCAGCTTATATAAAGAAATAAAGACAATAACAGGAATCTGACAATTGGATACCGAAGATATTTTTTCACTATGACAACTTCATAAATAAAATATTAAACGGCTACTTCGGTTGAAATGTCTTTATTTCCTTTTGCGCATCATATCCAGCGATTTCTTCCCTCCAAAAATCATCCCGGCAACAATTAAAAAACCAATACCGCCATCTATTGGAATACATGGAGGAGGCCAGCAGGGAGGCCCACCTGAAGGACCGCCTGTCGGAGGAGGACCTGGTTGAGCGTCAACAACATTTGACAATAGGACGATCACAGCTATCATACCTACGATACTGAGAATTTTGTATATAGTTCGAACGTTGGTTTGATTTATCATAATACAAAGATAAATATAATTACATTTAATAAAGGTTGTTTATTTCAATCTTGCTTGTAAGAGTCTTTTGTGGTGTTTGGATGTGGACAAGATAAACACCCTTATCCAGATCACCTGATTCCAGTTTGATTTTTTCACCTGTAACTGAAATATAACGATGCATAATTATTCTGCCGGTAATATCAAAGACAGTAATATCAGCATTTGTTAACTCACTAAAACCGAACTGAATAAAAATATCAGTACCATCGGAATATATTTTTACATCATCTTCATTTTCTGAAATTCCTGTTTCACATATCCTCTGATCGCTTAAATGAATGATGAACCTGTAATTATGTTCGCTGCCTTTATTCTTCTCTGAATAGAAAGTATATGATCCAATGGCCGTAAGATCTATCAATTGATTAGTCTGTAAATCTTCAAGTAAAACACAGTTATAATGTTCAAGAGATTCAATCCCTGAAGCGTCAATGGTGTAATATCCGCTTAATCCGCAATCGATATCAAGCGGAATTTCAACCTCATCGGTGTTTTGAGGAAGGGCGTTCCATGTTAATCTGTCATTGTCTGAATTGAGGGTCAATAAACCCGGAGCCCATTCAACTTTGCTTTCTTTATACAAAGCATCGGATTTGTCGAATCCATAGCTTGCCTGATCCCTGAATTTGATTTTTGTCTGATGTGATGCATAATTCATTTTATTTGACACTTTCAGTACCAGGGTATTGTAATCAGGGGCTTTTTTATGGAAGGTGCTTGTCGTGGTTGTTGTTTTATGAGCTTCCCTGATAGTCATAGTAGGGCTTCCGCTGCTGCTATGTACCCAAAATCCCTGATGTGCAGGTATTTCATCCCCATCTCCATAAGTGATGTAATTCTGAGTTGCTGCATCATAAATAGAGAAATTATCATCAATGTTTCCAAAGGCAATATCATTCGAAATAGACGTCCAGGAGATATAAGAGGCAAAAGGATTTCCCAATAAATTCCAGCCATCTCCTCCTGTTCTCGTAACCGTCATAACCTGGTCCCCTGTCACCGGAATACCCCTTGAGTCAAATGTTCCGGCATTCCATGTAACCATATCTGAACCCAGGAATAATTCATACCCTTGCCCGGGAGACAAAACTGTTGCTACAGAAGTTAAAGAATCATATTTAGTTGTGCTTTCATTGTATTCCCAAACAGAGCGAAAAAGAGGGCAGCAAGCATCTCCATCAATACCTCCCACACCGCTCATATAGATTTCCTGATCCCAATCGCTCAATGTTGTCCCGGTAACAGGGCATGCAATATCTGCCCAGTCTGCATCTCTGGAAGAAGCATATCTCTGTATGATCATATTTCCGGTTATACTTCCGGTTGAAGTAGGCGCAATACGAGCTGTGGCAGAAGCATCGGAAACAAGGGTAAGAAATCCTGCAGGGTCAAACGTCCCTCCGGAAATATCCAGCACATCTGTTATTTCAAAGTTGCCTGCGGCAAGTGTGACTGAATTAGCGCTCTTGCGGATATCAAGTTTGCTGAATGAGATGGTACTTGCAGTATTGTTGGTGAATGTTTGTGCGGAACCTCCGGGGCAAATAACCGTACCCGATCCGGGTGTGAATACGCCATCAACATAAAGATCGCCTAATATCCTGAAGTTGACACTGCCGGAAGTAGTCAGAGTTCCTGTTGGATTTATTTTTACTGAATACGCCTTGGCATTTGCATCAATTGTAACTGTATGGGTATTGTCGATGGTGGGACTGTGAATACTGTCCGGAACACAAGTGCAGTTCCATGTATTTGGATCATCCCAGGTGCCGGTTTGAACAGAAATGATATCGCTGTTTGGATTTCCTATTGTGAAATAATCTCCGTCATTAAGATTAACATTGAGGAATGTCAACACATGTGTAACAGGATTATAGCTATCAGCAGTTTGACTGCTGGCGCCAGCTGCAAAAACGCCATCCGCATCAATCAACAGTTCATAATTGTTGGGATCTCCAAATGTTATACCTGTCATATCAACTGTAAGGGTAACAGTACCTGCTTCACCGGTTTCTCCGGCTCTCCATGTCCGGATCAACCTTTGCCCCATAGTATAGGTAATTGGGACGTCAGTCCCGGTTGTCCCCAACAATCCGTTATCATGAGCAAACAACAGATAATCTCCATCATCTAAGCTGCTGGCGGTATTGATCCTGACAATCCCGCTTCCTTGTGCATCGGTGTTTTCATTTGAAGCGTCTTCACGACCGATTCCTGCCAGTTCAAAAGAATGAACCGCCTGGTAGGCATATTTATCATTGGATATTGCAATTCCATATTTGGCACCCAGGTAATTTTCAATAATAATTCGCTGGGCTGAATTTACAACGCTATTGTAATGAATTACTTCTGCAAGATTCATTAAGGCGAAATAAATAGCTTTTGACCCATTATAATGGGCACCAATAGTTGTAACGGGTTTAGTTTTAAAAGAAAGAATGGGTGAGGATGTAAGACTACCTCCATTGGTGTACATTGAAACCGTCATCCCAACTCCGTCAGTAAGTGAAGACAGAATTGAATAACTCCCGTTTAAAGTTACTGAGGTAGGAAACTCTCCATTGAAATAAGTACCCCATTTATCCCCGCTATTCTGAAACCTCGATGCAATATGATTTTTCTCTGTCAGCAACACAAACCTATATTTATTCTGCACTCCCGGTTTGTTCATCACTATAAAAATAGAAGCATCATTACCGGTCAGGTTTGTACCACAAGTCATATAATTAGCCGTACCGTTAAAATATACTGCCGGGAGATTATTGATTTTATTTGTGTAATATTTCGGTTTTAAAGACGTTTGAGACTGGGATGCATTGTTCCCGTTTCCTGAAAGATCATTCCATGTGGTTACCCGCTGGCCATTTCCAACACCGGTAATTCCATCAGCCCTTAGCCAAAGATCGTTTGATCCACTGTTGCCAACTCCTCCGGGTCCGGTTTGTGCCAAAGAAGCAGAACATACGGTTAAAAAGATACTGAAAACACCTGCTTGCAGGTAGAGTATTTTTTTCATAATTCCATATTTATTAAAGCAGTAAATAACACACTTGCCTATTCAAAGAAAGAATATACGCTGTAAAAGCCCTTTTGTTCCATGAAAAGAAGCGAATTAATTAAATATTTGAATTCCTAACGCAAATAAAGCAATTGGAAATAAAAATCAAAAGTATCATAATTTGTATTAATCAACAAAACCGTAAATAAAGAAACAGCACTTATGTAAGATTATAATGCTATCTGGTTTTTATTGTTGTTTGAACCTATTCCCTTTTGCCTAGCCATTATCACATGGCTCTGCACATATAAAATTAAAAGAGTTATATCTTTGGCTTGTCTATTATGAAAGACTCAGCTAACGAAAAACCTGCTGCTTCAGGCGCAATTGTTGATATTAAGGATTTGGAAAGGATATGGAAGATCCTTTTTAATAACTGGTATATCATCTTGTTCCTACCCATAATATCTTTTGGTATTTCTTTATTTTATATACACAAGCTCACCGATATTTATGCTGCAAAAATGCAGATACTCATCAAATCTGATGAGGTATATAATTACCAGGAAAATATGTATAAATCTCTCGGCTACTATTCCGGATACGAACGTATTTCCAACCAGAAAAGGGTTATTTCATCGAGCAATCTGATAAAAACTACCATTGAAAGACTCAACCTGAATGTTTCATATTACATTGTTGGAAGGCTTAAAACGACTGAAATTTATCGTTTCCTCCCGTTTTCTGTCTCTGCCAGGAAAATACTCCCGGATTTGTATGAAAAGGACATTGAAATAAAAATTCTTAATACCGAACATTTTAGCCTGAGGTATGAAGTGCAGGAAAAAGAAGTGGAAAAAACCTATCGTTTCGGTGAGCAGATCATGGATAATGGTTTATACGTCAGGGTTGACAAGACGCCCAACCTGACTGCATCCGCAGTTAAATCCATGTCTGATATCAATTATACTTTTCGCGTTCACAATCCCTATAAGCTGGTGAGCAAATACAAAAATTCTTTAAGTGTTGAAAACCTGGAATATACTGCAGTTCTCGAAGTATCTGTTGAAGATGATATTGTGCAAAGGGCTGTTTCTTTCCTTGATACCCTTGCTGCTGTTTACATTGAAAACACGCTAAAGTCTCAACTTGATATCAATGACAACACCATGAGGTACATCGACAGGCAACTCAAAGAGGTGATTGGTATTTTAAGTGAGATTGAAGATGAGATGGAACAGTACAAGTCTCAGAAAGCGATATTAGACCTTGACAAAGAAGAAGACCAGTATTTCAGGCAATTGGTAAATTACGAAGCGCAGAAAAAGACTATTGAACTCAGAACAAAAGCCATGCAGGCACTTGAGGATTACATTACATCAAGCAACGATGAGCGACTGTTACCTCCATCTGCATACGTGAATTCAGAAGACAAATACCTGTCTTCTACCCTCAATGAGCTATATTCACTGCAGTTGACTCGCAACGGTATTTTATCTGCTGTAACGGAGGAAAGCTCTCCTGTTAGTGGTATTGATCAGAAAATAGAATTATTGAGAAACGATATCCTGAAGTATATTTATAATACTTATGAAGCACTGAACAGGAGTGTTGCTTCAATTAATGAACAAATAAGCTATTATGAAGGGCTGATTAAAACGGTGCCTGCCAATCAGAGGCATATTCTTAATATTCAGCGCAAATTACAGGTTAATGAAAAAATGTACACATATCTTCTTGAAAAAAGGGCGAACACCATCATAGCAAAAGCCGGAATTATTCCTGAAACAAAAATCATTGAATCACCCAGATCTGCCGGCATTGTAAAACCCGATAAAAAAAATATTATGGTGCAATTTGTAGTGGCAGGGCTTCTGCTTTCACTTCTGATTGCCTTTTTCAGATACTTCTATTTTTACAAGGTTGAGAATGCCGAGGAACTGAACAACCTGACAACTGTTCCTATATTAGGAGAACTGGTACAATCCAGGGAAGCGGGCTCGCACTATCTCGTTGTGGAAGAAGATCCTCGTTCACCCGTTACCGAGTCTTTCAGGCAGATCAGGGCCAACCTGGATTATTTTGCTCCCGAAATTCATTCTAAGATCATCCTGGTTACCTCCAACAGCCCGGGTGAAGGAAAAACCTTTTGCTCGGTGAACCTGGCATCCATTTTAGCCAAAGCAGGTAAAAAGACGCTTATTCTTGAATTGGACCTGCATAAACCAAAAATTGGAAAAGGGCTACAGATGAAAGCTGATGGCGGGATCAGCACCCTGCTTATAGGAAAGGATAAAGTTGAGGATGTGATTTTGCCTTCTCCTGTTGAAAATCTTGATGTCATTCTATCCGGCCCTACACCGCCCAATGCTTCCGAACTGGTTATGAGCAACAGGTTAAAAGAGATGTTTGAATGGAGTAAGGAGCATTATGATTACATATTGGTGGATACCCCACCCGTTGGGCTGATCACGGATGCCCTTGTTATGATGAAGTATTCAGATATCAACATTTTTATCCTGAGCACAAAAATAGCCGGGAAATCTTTTGTGCGTAATGCCCATGAGATCATTGCCAATAATCAAAAGAAGAACTTCGCTTTTGTGCTCAATCATGTTAAGATAAAGAGAACAAAATACTATTCGAGGAACTATCGTTATATGTATGGATACGGCTACGGCTATGGATACGGTTATGGCTATGGAAAAAGCAAAAAATCCTGATCGCAATTTTCACTGATCACAAAACGGCAAAGCAGTTTATTACAAGACCATTTAAGGCATCAATAGGTTATTATATGAATTTCAATTTATTTTGCCGGGATGGAAAAATTGAAATTTGCTGTCATCGGTTGCGGTAATATAGGGAAAAGACATATTGCGGAACTGAAGAGGAATCCCGATGTCTGCATTGTGTCTTTATGTGATACAGACATGGGAAAAATACCGGAACACGAGCATACAGGGATTCAATTATACAAAGATTATCTGACGATGCTGCATGAAACGGATGCAGAGGTTGTAAGTATTTGCACACCGCATAACCTGCATGCAGAAATGGCTGTTGCAACTGCTGATGCCGGCAAGCATGTGTTGGTTGAAAAACCGATGGCATTGAGCAGTGCCGATTGTCTGCAAATGATACGGGCTGCAGAAAACAACAGGGTGCATCTCAACGTGGTGATGCAGAACAGGTACAATAAACCCGTCTTGCATGCTCAACGTGCAATTCAGGATAATTGGCTTGGGAAAATATACCTCTTTCAATGTAATGTGTTATGGAGTCGCAACGAATCCTATTACAGGGATTCGGAATGGCGTGGAAAGAAAAGCTCTGAAGGAGGTGCCCTCTTTACCCAGGCCAGTCATTTTGTTGATATGATGTGCTGGCTGTTCGGTTCTGTCGTTTCTGCAAATCCTTTGGTTACAACGAGATCGCACCATATTGAATTTGAGGATTGCGGAGCCGCTTCCCTGAAGTTTGATTCGGGGGTTATCGGAACATTCCTGTGGACCACATGTGTTCATGGAGGTAACTTTGAGGGCAGTCTTACAATAATCGGAGAAAAAGGAACCATCAGGATCGGTGGACAATACCTTAATAAAATGGAGCACTGGGATGTGCAGGATCATCCCCTTACCTCTATTGAAAATGCTGTGGACAAACAAAATGAATACGGATCATACAGTGGTAGCAGTTCAAATCATCATATTGTGTTTGAACAATTTGTTGCCCGGATTAAGGATAGAGACTCTAATATAGTCAGTGGGTTGGAAGGAATGAAGACTGTGGAAGCCATCGAAAAGATTTATAATTCAATAGATTTGCAAAGTTGATGCAAACCCTGATCCATCCCAAAAGAAAAACAGGTTTTGACCTGAAAGAACTCTGGCATTACAAAGACCTGCTGTATTTTCTTGTATCAAGAGACATCAAGGGAAAATATAAACAATCCGTGCTCGGTGTGGGTTGGGCTGTTGTGCAACCTTTCGTTACCATGATCATCTTTACGGTGATCTTCAGCGGTTTGGCTAAAATTGATCCCGGCAACGGGATTCCTTATCCTGTTTTCTCCTATGTGGCACTTGTCCCCTGGACTTATTTTTCAACTTCTTTTACCGGTTCCACAAAAAGCCTGATATCCGGCAAGGCATTATTTACCAAAGTATATTTCCCACGCATCATCATACCCCTGACACCGGTTCTGTCTGCTCTGCTTGATTTCATCATCTCTTTTGCCCTTATTTTTCTTATCATGGGCATATATGGTTATGTCCCTTCCTGGCAGGTAGTTTATGTCCCCCTGCTGCTGATACTCATGGCGCTCACAGCTCTCGGTATCGGTTTGTGGCTTTCTGCCCTCGCAATTCAGTACAGGGACATTCAGCATATGTCCGGCTTCCTGATAAAAATCATGATGTACCTCTCACCCGTAATTTATCCCATCAGTATGGTGCCTGAGAAATGGCATAATTTATATGCTGTTTTTCCAATGGTGGGTGTGATTGAAGGGTTCCGTTCCGCCCTGATCGGTATTAATCCCATGCCGTGGACCTTGATCCTGATCGGATATGCAAGTGCAATGATCGTATTTATCTGTGGCGCTTTTTATTTTAATCACAAGGAGAAAATATTTGCCGATGTTGCTTAGAAAACATACACAATGCAGGATGACAATGCCATAGAGGTCAGGGGATTATCCAAGCGTTACAGGATTGGTCTTTATGAAGAGATGCCTGATTCTTTGGGCGAAGCCATCATGAACCTGCTCAGGTTTCCTGTGCGAAGTTTCAGATCATTGCGCAAGTTGACTTCCTTTAAAGATGAGGAACAGGAGGATATTATCTGGGCATTGAAAGATATATCTTTTGAAGTGAAAAAAGGGGAAGTGCTTGGCATCATCGGCAAGAACGGAGCAGGAAAAAGCACCCTGCTGAAATTGTTGTCACGCATCACAACCCCCACATCCGGCAGTGCCCTGATCAAAGGAAGGGTGAATTCCCTGCTCGAGGTAGGAACAGGTTTTCATCCCGAACTCACCGGAAGGGACAATGTGTATCTCAACGGAACCATACTGGGCATGACACGCAGGGAAGTGAAAAGTAAATTCGATCAGATTGTGGACTTTTCCGGAATCGGTAAATTCATTGACACTCCGGTCAAACGCTATTCTTCAGGCATGAAGGTGCGGCTGGCTTTTGCTGTTGCAGCTCACCTCGAACCGGAGGTGCTCATCATTGATGAGGTGCTCGCGGTGGGGGATGCTGAATTCCAGCGCAGATGTCTCGGGAAAATGGATGAGGTTGCAAAAAGCGGGAGAACCGTTCTCTTTGTAAGCCACAACATGAATGCAGTATCAGACTTATGCAGCAGGGCGATTTTATTGAAAGACGGTAAAATGGTGGCGAATGGAAATACAGACGACATCATCGGACAGTACATCTCTATCTATAACCTTGATAGTGTTTATACGGCCGGACAATCTTTAAAAGACCGTTCGGGAGTGCAAAAAGTATATGCGGAACAGCCCGGATCCGGTGAAAATAATAACCTGATATATTATTCCAGACCATTTAGTATTATAATTGAATACAAAGTAGAGGAACCAATAAAAAATTGGTATGTGGCAATTAACATACGAACGTTGCGAGAAGTTAAAGTTTTTACTACTGCTGATTTTGATACAAATCCGGAACTTTTGGAAACAAGAGAACCCGGTAATTACAGGTCTGTCGTGGAAATCCCTAAGGCCTGGCTTAGTCCGGGGAAATACAAAGTGGTGGTTTTTCTGATTAATGCGGAGACAAAAGAGAAAATAGAAGTGTTGGAAGCAATCGGGTTTGAAGTGCTGGATGATGGCAGTCCTGTCAAAAAGTATGATATGGGAATCAGGATCGGGTTATTCCAACCATATCTCAATTGGCAGTCAAAGAGAATCGGTTAAATGATGATGCTCTTATGAAAATCAGTTCGATTAGCAATGCAAATAACAAAGAATGGGATGAAACATGGGCAGCATGCCCTTATGCCACCTACTTTCATTCCGGGGAGTGGGCTGAAATATGGGCGCAGTACACAGCTGGGCAATTCGAGCAATTAAAAGCAGCTGCACAGCTCATCTCTTTTACCGATGGGAAAAAGGCATTGCTGCCGCTTTCATATTATGCTTCATACAGGGGTCTTATCAAAAAGTACGTATCATCTCCCGGTGGCACTTTTGGCGGCTGGTTATCCTCAGATGAATTGACTTCAGAACATGCCCGGCTCCTGTCGGAACACATACTGCAAAACCTGCCGGCTCTTGAGTGGCGCATCAACCCTTATGATCCTCTTAAATACATTCCTGAAAGTTCCTGTATGCAGCAGGAAACGACTTCTACGCTATCATTAGAGGATGATTTTGAGAAGATATTCAGGAGTTGGAGCAAAGGGCATATAGCTGCTGTAGCTCAGGCAAGAAAAAACGGGATAACGATCGGTCAGGCAAGCGACAGGGAGGCGTGGAGACGGTATTTCAACGCTTACGAACAATCCATAGAAAGATGGGGAAAGGACAAATCAAGCGGTTACCGCTGGGAGTTGTTTAATTTGATCTATGAAAAAAGATCACCCCATGTCAGACTGTGGACTGCTTCCAAAGAAGATAAGATCATTGCAGGGGCGCTGTGTTTTTATGCAAAGAAGCATGTGGTTTACTGGCACGGGGCAGCTCTGCAGGATTATTTTAAGATGAGACCGGTGAATCTGCTGCTTTATGAAGCAATCAAAGATGCAAAGCAGCAAGGGTACGCCTGGTTTGACTTCAATCCCAGCGGGAAACTGGAGGGAGTCAGGGCATTTAAAAAAAGTTTTGGCACAGAGGAATTCTCCTGCCCATTGATAAAATCCTATAAATACAGCTTAAAAAACAAATTAATCATCGCTGGATTTCGTACTTTTGATAAATTAAAACGTATGATCCGATGATTTTATTCCCATAATGAGGGAAAGAAGAATTAAATTATGATCAGGGAAAACGCATTAAAACAAACCATAAAACGTTTCACTCCCACAGGGATTAGAAGGGCATACAGGAAATTATTTCCTGCAAATGGCATCAGTCATCTGACTCCCCAGATGAAGAAATTAAAATTACTGAAGGAAACAGGAGAGAGATTTCAACCTGTCTTACCGGATTTTCCGCCTATGGTACGCATTGAGACCACCACCCGCTGCAACCTCGCATGTACGCATTGTCCCAACAGCGTTCTGTCGGGCAATCCCGATTTTCTGGGCGACATTGACAATGAGCTTTATTTTAAGATCATTGACGAGATTGCGGCAGAAGCGCCCGATACCGTTGTCCGTCCTTTTGGCGGAGGAGAACCCCTGATGAAAAAAGACATTGCCAAACTGATCAAATATGCATCAGACAAGGGAGTGAAACATCTCGGACTGAACAGCAATGGACTCATACTTATTCCCAAAAAGAGAAAAGAACTGATAGAAGCCGGTTTGTCCAATCTCGAAGTGAGCATAGATGCAGCTACCAAAGAAGCTTACAGGAAGATCAGGCAGTCAGACCTTTTTGACCGGGTTGTTGCCAATACGCTTGCCTATATTGAAGAATCAAAGGCCTACAACCCCTCAAATATTGTTACGGTCAGCTTTGTTCTGCAAAATGACAACCGGGCAGAGGTGGATCAATTCAGGGATTTCTGGACGGGAAAAGCAGATGATGTCCTGATCAGGGATTACCATCACCACAACGAGCTGGTTGACGATCATGGTCGTTTCAAGACCAGGGACTTTAAATACCGTCCACCTTGTCCTTTTCTTTGGTATCGTATGAGCGTACATACAGACGGCACTGCCAAATTCTGCGAATACGACTGGGAGGGAAAACACGGTATCGGGGATTTAAAAACGCATACCATTAAAGAGATATGGCATGGAGAAAGACTCAATGCCTTGCGCAGGGAGCATGTATGCGGCACATTCGATTATCCTTTCTGCAACAGTTGCCGCGACTGGAAAGAGGTCAGGTGGCCAACACAATACTGATTTGTTCTTCATGCGATCTGAAGCAGCAATAGTCCGGGAGATCAGAAATTATTTCGATTGTAAATATGCCATACCCGTTGGCAGCGGTACCGTTGGCTTGTATCTGCTGCTGCGCTCTATAGGAGTTCAGGATAAAAAGGTGATCATACCGGCACTGGTTTGTCCCAACGTGGCTGTTTCTGTTTATGCGGCCGGGGGGCTGCCCGTTCCTGTGGATGTCTCACCCCTTGATTACAACATTTCTGTTGAAGCGATTGCAGAAGCCATGCATGCTGATGTCAGGGCCATCATTGCAGTAAACAGCTTTGGTTATCCCGCCCGCATCAGGGAGATAAAAGAAATAGCAGGCACTTTTAATTGTGCCGTGATAGAAGACGCCTGTCAGGCATACGGAGGTGAGACGGACAATGAAATAATCGGCAGCAGGGCAGATGCAGGCATCATCAGCTTTGGTTATTCCAAACCCATTCCCTTAAATGGGGGTGGATTTGTCCTTACAGATTCTTATGAACTCGCCAAACCGATAATCAATAAAACAAAATCTTTAGGATTCAGATTATTCGCTAAATCGCGAAATGTATCAGCTATTGAACTGATGAAAACCGGGAATTATGAAAAGATGCGCAGATTATCCATCGAATCGGGTCTGTTGAATTATACATTCCCCTCCAATCAATATAAAAAGTTAGATCATTCCTGGAGACAGTTCCATGATCAATTATACCAAAATCAATCAAATTTGATGAAAGTGCAGGAATTGCTTGCCGGTTGTGACGGTATTGAATTGTTTAAGTATAATTTGGCTGGTTGGCTGCCCTGGAGGTTGAGCTTTAAAATCTCTGAACCCGAAAACAGGGAAAAATTCATCTCTTTGGCAAAACAGGAAAAAATCGTCTGTAGCCGCTTATACAAGCCGATAGCTGAAATTTTCAATGAATTGGGCCCTGTTTCTGAGATGTCTTCGGCATTACATCTAAGCAAGCGGGTTGTTAATTTATGTTACCCTATGGAACCGGTGTATATTGAACAACTTAATACCAGATTAGAAAGATTGCAGCATCTTTGGAACAAAAATTTATGTTGAGGGAATGAGTATTTTTAAATCGCTGAAACAGAAAAATAAAATTATAGTACTTGGTAATCAGAAAAGCGGCACCACCGCTATTGCTGCTTTACTGGCTGAGTATGCCGGTCTTTCGGTGATGCTGGATATAGCCGGTATTTACAAAGTTCATATCGGTGAAATGAAGTTTGATGAATTTGTGAAGGCACACAGAAAGCAGTTTGCAGCACGGCTGCTGAAAGAACCCATGTTCACCTTTATGTTTGAGGACGTAAAAAACACTTTTCCCTCTGCCCGTTTCCTGTTCATTATTCGTGATCCGAGAGATACAATAAGAAGCATATTGAATCGTCTTGACATCATGGGAAATCTGGAAAATCCGGATGTCGGTGTACTGGATAAAATAAATGCAGCATGGAGAAAGGTGTTTGAAAAGAAATGGCTTGGCTTGGAGGGGGATACTTATATTGATATACTGGCTGCAAGATGGAACTATGCCGCTGATGTATATTTGAAGAATAAGGATGATATGCTGTTGATCAGGTATGAGGATTTTAATGCAGCCAAGCTGAGCTCTGTTAAAGATATCGCTGCAAGTTTAAACCTGGCAGAAAAAAATGATATTACAGGGAAACTTGATATTCAGTATCAGCCAAAAGGAGATAGCGAGGTTGCTTATCAGGATTTTTTCGGAGAAAAAAATCTAAGAAAAATTGAGGATATTTGTGCAAGTAGAATGAGTGACTTTGGTTATCTAACCTAACAAGTTCTTCACCAATTTATTAAATGCAGTTGTTTTGAGTAGAATTGAGAAGGTGTTGTTTTACAGAATAAATTTCTTAAGAAAGAAACTTACCCTGCCTGATTTT
>CAZUDW010000051.1:0-20098 GCA_964619305.1 uncultured Flavobacteriales bacterium | reverse complement strand
ATATCTTTGGTTTGTTAAACCTCTAACCTTCACTCTATGCATGATGAGATATTTGCAAGAATGTATAATCAGGTGATGATGAACCGGGCATACATGAAGACCATTCTGGCCAACCAATGTATTATTCTCAGCAGACTGACAGGAAGACCTAAAAATCACAAACAGCTTTACAGTAAATTTAACAAACAGATTTTTATTGAATACCGTCAGCTCCTGCGGGATGATCAGAACGCAGTTACCCGATCTAAAAAAGAAGATTAATTTTTTAGGATCGGGTTATTTTATTTCAAATTCACTGAATCTGTGGCAAGGCTGTATCCTGCAAAAATGCCGTATCCTCCATCAATATTATTAAAAACCTGCACGGGCTGGGCAAAAGGATCGCCCTGTACTTCCTTGAATTTCTTAAAGGTAGTTGCGTAGGAATAATATGCTGCCGAAGTTGATTTTAACCTTATGTATATTTTATCATATTTACCATTGGAGAATTCATCGAGGGTAAAATACTTTTCAATATCAAGTATAAGCGAATAAAGGTCTCCGTCAAACAGTTCATCTGAAAAACTGGCGCCATTTGAGTCAAACCACTCGTCTGAACCGAAAACAACATCCCTGCTGCTGAAAGAGATGGCTTCTAAATATGGCATGGAATCAATGAGATTGTAATACTGATCATATATATAGCTGTAGCTGCGTGCAAGCAGTTGCAGGTTGTAATAATTTTTCGTTCCAGGGGTATCTTTAAATTTTACTTTCAATTGTGTATATTTAGTTGCATCTATAATTGTGCTTCCAGTGTCAACCGAGATAATGGGAATGGCTTCGGGGATTACATCTGAGGAGGATGCCATATCGTATCCCGGGGCGTTTGCTTCAATGCGGTATTCTGTTTTTACCAGCGGTTTTCCGCTTTCAGAGGTATAGATGCCGTCTGCTGAAAGAGAAAGTGTTTCGGGTGCAAGTGAAGCATTATAAATGACCACCGTAGCATCGTTTATGTTTTTCAATTCTGCATTGTCCAGAATATGCTGACTTTTGCTAATGCTGACTTTCCATGTGCTATCGGGGTTGAAGAAACTATTGATCACCAGTTTGGGTGGTTCTTCCGGTATATCCATTTCTATTATGGACTCGCATGATGATAAGATCAGTGTTACAACAGTTGTAAATAGCAGGGTTTTCATGTATTTGTTTAAGCATTCGATTTTGCATATTTTATGATTAATGAAATTCATGTTCATTTTATTTTCAGAATTTAAAACTGTATGTTACAGAAGGAATAAACGGAAAGAGACTAACTTGTTTGAGTACACGATTGCCGCTTTCGGTAACTCCGAAATACAGATAAAAAGGATTTTTCCTGCTGTATGCATTATAAATACCAAAACTCCAGGTCCTCTCTCCTCTTTTTTTCTTTTTATGGAAGTTGATACCAAGATCTAACCTGTGGTAAGCAGGCATCCTGTAATCGTTTCTCGAATCAAAATGCTCTATTGTGTTGTCTCCAAAAGCATATATCTCTGAATATCCTTGATTGTCTAGAAGATTACTCATATATCTTGAGGTGGGCAATGTTATCGCATTGCCGGTACCATACACCCACACCAGACCTGCATCTATTCTTTCATTGTGGTTGTAGATGATTGCAATGCTGATATCGTGCCGCCTGTCGAATTTATAAGGAAATTTTTTTCCGAAATTCAGGTTGTCAAACAATCGTTCTGACCAGGAAAGAGTATAACCGAGCCATCCGCTGAGTTTCCCAATTTTCTTTTGCAGAAATAGCTCTGAACCATAAGCCCATCCCCTACCCATCTCCACTTTATTTTGCCAGTCTGTTCCGGCACTAAAAAAAGTTGCACCTTCCTTGTATTCTATCAGATTATCCATCGTTTTGTAATACACTTCCATGCTGATCTCATATTGCTCTTTTAGCGTGTGGGCCACTCCGAGGGCAAATTGCATGGATTGTAGCGGCTTCACCATGTCGGTTACAGGTACCCAAAGATCTGTAGGAAGTCCGACAGTGGCATTTGTAAGCAAGTGTATATACTGCGTCATGGTGACTCCCGATGCTTTTAGTGACCATTCATCCGTGAGCAGATATCGTGCGGAAATCCTGGGTTGAACAGAGTAATATGGCACCTCTTTAACAAGGAAACCTGAGAAATGGACGCCAAGATTAGTTTTAAGCCTGCCCCCTATCTTTATATCGTCTTCGATATAGACTGAAGACTCATGTGCGTAAAGGCTTTGAGACCCGTAGCTCGTATCGATTGTAATGTTGTTGTCGTTTGCCTCGAAAGTGCTGATTCCCGGAGTGAATGTGTGATAGATATTTCCAATTCCGAATTTGATGAAGTGATTGGGTGATGGTAAATAATCAAAGTCCACCTTCCCTCCTACGTCATAAATGCCTGAAAAATACTCATAATTGTAGCGTGTGCTTGTTTCATTACTTCCCTGAAATTCAGTTGTTTTAAAGTCTTCATTTACAATAAACCTATACCTGCTGTAAGTTAAGGTAATATTGCTGAAAATTTTCTTACTCAACAGGTAATTCCATCGAAAAGCGGTTGTGATGTTACCCCATCCAAGCCTGGCATTGCTGCTATTGATAATCTCCGAATTGCCTACATTGTAAGATTCTTCAAAATTTGCATATGCCTTGTCGTTACCCAGATATGCGCTAAGAAACAGCCGGCTTTTATCTGATATTTTATGGTTGATCTTGGCGTTAAGATCATAGAAATAATAGCCGGTTTTGACCTTTTGCCCGTTTTTATTGCTTGCTGCTCTGATGATAGGCATTGTAAGCAGGTCTATGTATGTTCTTCTGCCCGATATGATGAAGGATGTCTTATCTTTTTTAATTGGTCCTTCCAGGGTCATTTTAGATGCTACCAAACCGATAGAACCTTCCCCGTGAATTTGCTTTGAGTTACCCTCTTTCATCCTGATATCCAGAATAGAAGACAAACGGCCTCCATAACGGGCAGGGAACCCTCCCTTAACCAGTTGAACACTATTGATGGCATCCGGATTGAAAACGGAAAAGAAGCCGAATAAATGAGAGGCATTATAAACTGGCACTCCATCAAGAAGGATGAGGTTCTGATCGGGCCCTCCTCCCCTGACGTATAAACCACTGCTGCCTTCTCCTCCGGACTGAACACCCGGTAATAACTGTACGGTTTTCAATACATCTTTTTCTCCCATAAATACCGGAAGAGTTTTGATCTGGTTCATAGGGATATCAATAGTACTCATCCGGGTTTGTTCCTGTATGCTTTCCGTTTTGCTTGCTGATATTTCAACTTCTTTCAACTCAATAGATGAGTTTAATACCAGGTTAATAGTGGTATCTCTGTCCAGGTAAAATGTGTTGGAAGATATCCCATAACCTACATAAGAAACAGTCAATTGAATAGTATCTTTTGGCAAAGTCAGGCTGAAGAACCCGTAGTTATTAGAAGTGGTTCCGTTGTAGGTTTTTGCATCATAAATATTGGCACCATATAATTTCTCTCCGGAAGAATGATCTTCGACATATCCTTTGATGGTATATTTCTGTGCGCTTATATTTGTTCCGTTCATTAAAAACCAAAATAACAGCAGGTATTTGATATGTCGGAACACAGATTTCCTTTTTTATTTTACAGGATGGGTTTTACTATATTTTAGTTCTTTTCCAGCAAAACTTTGAGGTATTTCATACAAGAAGAGTATTAAATGATGAGATGCTTTGTATTCCTTAAGGAGCTGGCGTTTTCTGAGCAGGATCGTCATCTTTTTTGTACAATATGGCAACAATAAAAAGAATCACGGCAGATGAAATAAAAATGACTAGAAGAGTTGAAAGGGATTTCCTTAAAACATTTTCAATTTCTATCAGATCCCAGATAGCGAGGATTGATAATACAGTAAAAAACAGTACGAGGGCAATTAATATTGCTGAAGCTCCTTTTCTGATCGTAATATTCATGGCTGATGTGTTAGTTAATATAAATATTAAAGTTCAAAAATACCTTAATTAATCAATTAACGCAAAAGCATGATTAAAATATCGTATGGTTTTTTATTTTTGTATTCAATTAATCATTAAATCAACAAAGTGAAAATGGAAAGAAAGATCATTACTCCCAGGTTTATAGTTGTTGCATCGACTATTATCATAGTTGCCCTTTGCAGGCTGATTCCTCATCCTCCCAACTTTACACCAGTGGTTGCTATGGCATTGTTTAGTGGTGCATATTTTACGCGTAAGATATTGGCATTTCTGATTCCTTTTTTCACAATGCTGCTTAGTGATTTTCTTTTGAATTCATTTGTATATCCAACCTATCAGGAGGGTTATTTTACAAGTATAGCCACATTTTCAGTGTATGGTAGCTTCCTGCTGATAGTATGTATAGGGCTACTGCTCTCCCGCAAGCTTAAATTACTTCCAATTGCTCTTGGGACACTTGGTTCTTCAATCCTGTTTTTTATCATTACCAATTTTGGATCATGGATATCATATAATATGTATCCACATAGTTTATCAGGACTTGCCACGTGTTATGCCGCTGCCATTCCGTTTTTCAATAATGCTTTGCTTGGAGATATATTTTTCTCTGCTTTGATGTTTGGAGGGTTTTATTTACTACAACTCAGGTTTCCTGTCCTTGCAAAAGCAAGAGGTTAATCCCGAACAGAAAAACGTTTTAAATCTGATTGATCAAATGTCCATTCGGGAGTGTTGATTTTGTTACTTCTTTTAAGCGAATACCAGGGACTTAACTGATTATTTGAAAGGTTTTTCAAAATATGCATTTCCTGGGCAGGCATAAAGCTCTGGGCAATGATAAAAATCTTCTCTCCTGTCCGGATATTGACTGCCATATCCAGAACGATGACAGCATGCCCCGGATGACCACCTATTATTAAAACATCACCAATATGCATATTTTGGAAAGGTATTGATATTAACTCACCAGATAGTGAAGCACTCCCTGCATACATAAATATATTATCCATATATCTCCTGAAACTCCCGTATGAATTATCATTAGCAGGGTTTGAAACCCATTGTACTTTATCTCCAATGACTTTTGGGAAATTGCCTTTCATCCAGGTGGAAAAAGAGATATTCTCACCGTTGGTGTATTTAAAATGTATTTTTCTGAAATGATGTTGTGAAAACAAGTATTCTCCTCTTAATCTCATCACAGCATCTGCACATTGCTGAAGATCGCGGTTGCCAACGTCTAAGTTAATTACAGCCTCATGAATACTTTGATTATTTTTAAGCGTGTTATCATAAAGATGCACCAATGCTCCATCTTTTTTCAATGGGAGATTTCTTAACCAAGCAGCAAATGAACAGGATTCTACAGGAATACGTTGATAACCATGAGGTAGTGTGATATCGTTTTTAATTGTACGAACAGGAATGCTGTTTTTCATCCATGAATAATGGAGGCAGCTATCATCCGGCAAAACTTTTATGGCAGGTTGCGTTCTATTGAACTTAGTTAGCCTATTGCCATAATGAGGCAAACATGCAATTGTAGAAAAGAAGCAGATAAAATAAAAAGTCGGATATGTGAAATTCATTACATAACTTATTTTTATTAATATACATCATTTAAATTGGTCTGGAGAAGTCTCTTTGTCCCAAACAAGTTGAGTTATGGGATGTCCGTTTTTAAAATAGAATCGCCCACCCCAACTATGTATTACTCTTTTATATTCGTTGCCCTGTCCGCCAATTACAACAATTCGCTTAAGTATGGTCTGACTTTCATCCTTTTCACTGATCTCTGTTATACCTGGAGGATATTTCTGAGCGAGTTCTGTCATAAACTCTTCTTCTTCCTGGCTGATTTCTTCGTTCTTATTATTGTTCTCATTAACTTTATTTGCAATCTCCTGGTTACGCTTACGCTGCTCTTCAAGTAAGGCCAAGCGTCTTTTTCTCTCTTCCTCTGCTTTTGCCTGTGCAATCATGTCTTTGAGAGCAGTTGATATCTCTACTAATTTTCGTTTTGGATATTCTGCATAAGGCTTTCTATCGGATGCAGCTTTGTATAACTTCTGTGCTTTTTCATATTGCAGGGTTTTAAATAATTCATCTGCCCCGGTAATTAGTTTTTCATACTCTTTATCATTCTCACCTGCAGTTTCGGCCAGAATTTTGTCGATTCTGCTTATCTGGCTTTGTGGATATGGCTCAGATGCTTTAATGCTCAATGCCTGGCTGTATTTTATTCTTGCATTATTATAATTTTTGGTTTTGAAATAATAATCAGCTTCTGAAATTGCTTTTTTATAAATAGCGGTCGGATTATCATTTTCATTTAGATTTTTTGCCTCGAGTTTGCTTAGTATAATGTCGATTTTCCTTATCTGTTCTCTGGGATAAGTTTCAAGTGGTTTATATGAGGATGCTGTTTTATAAATAGCTTTGGCTTCTTTGAATTTTCTGTTATTAAATTTCTCATCTGCAGAAATTAATAAGTCGGCATACTTTTTCTCAGCTTCTAAACCATCTTGTATTTTTTTCAGTTGCTTATCGATAATGACAATTTGTTTTTTGGGGTATTCTCCACCCGGTTTTAATTCAAGTGCTGCCATGTAATTTGTTTTAGCTTCTGAATATTTTTTACTGTGATATTGATTATCTGCTGAAGTTATCAGTTCCTGATATTGTTTTTCCAGAGCATCATTGGCAGAAATAGTAGCCAGAATTTCATCTATCTCTTTAATTTTTTTGGACGGATAGGTTTCTTCGGGTTTTATTTCAAGAGCATCCTGGTAATATCCTTTAGCTTTTTGATAATTCTTACTGTTAAAATTATTATCCGCAGAAGTAATAAGAGAAGTATAACGAGATTCAACAGATTGCTTCTTTGAAATTTCATCAAGAATCTTGTTTATTTCCTCTATTTTTTGCTTAGGATATTGTTCCGTGTTTTTGAGATTTGATGCAATCTTATATTTATCCAAAGCCTCCTCATATTTTTCAGCATTGAATAATTCATCAGCCAATTTTATTTGTTCCATATATTTTGCATCTCTTAATTTGGAGTTGGACTCTTCCTTTATCAGTCTATCAATTTCAGCAATTTTAGTTTTTGGATATGGTTTGTCCGGTTTTAAAACCAGTGCTTCTTCGAAAGCAATTTTAGCTTCTGAGTATTCCAAATTATCAAATAGTCTATTCCCTTTATTGATAGCATCTGAATATTTCTCATCCAGTTCTTGCTGATTAAGCAGCTCTTTAATTTTTTGTTCAATTTCTTCAAGTCGTTTTTTTGGATAAGGTTCATCAGGTTTTATTTCAAGCGCTTCTATAAAAGCAGCCTTTGCAGTTTCAAATTCGCTTGAGGCATATGCGCTGTTACCTCTGCTTACAGCGTCATTATATTTTGCTTCTGATTCTTTAGCCTTCTTTATTTCTACTAAAATCTTATTTATTTCTGCGATTTTGTCTTTTGGATATTGTTCGTTTGGCTTAAGTTTTGATGCTGCATTATAATTTGACAATGCACCTGAATATTGCTTTACAGACATTGCATTGTCTGCATTCAGAATCAGTTTTTTGTATTTCTCTTCAAGTAACTTACTTTCAGCTTCTTTAGAAGCTATCTCAGCAAGTATCTTATCAATTTGAGTAATTTTATCTTTTGGGTACTGTTTGTCAGGTAAAATAGTTGATGCCACCTTATATTTTTCTTTTGCCTCAATATATTGTTCTTCATTAAAGGATTTATCTGCCAATTCAATAGTGGCATTATATTGCTTTTCTCTGGATAGTAATTCTGCATCTTTTATCTTCTGTTCTTCAATCAGTTTTTTTGCGTTTTGAATTTGTTTTTCGGGATAATCCTGGTTAGGTTTAATTTTAAGGGCATCCTCATAAAATCCAATTGCATTCTCATATTGTCCTGCTTTTATAGCATCATCTCCTTTCTGAAGAAGGGCGTTGTATTCATTGTCAAGACGCAGCAACTCTTTTTGCATCCTGTTCAATTCATCCTGTATTGATTTTGTATATTCTTTATCGTAATCAAAATTACCTTCAGACGGGTTGAATAATATCTTTCCAATTGGTTTATCTAAAATAGATACATCCAATCCTTCAACTTCAGAGAATAAGTCAACCTCCCATCCCCCATAAGCAAAACCACTTTTTGCAATTTTTTCAGGGATACCACCGGTATTGATGCTTATTCTTTTAGACACATATCCCTTTTTGGAATAAACAAGAAGATAGTTATGATCCAGGGGTAATTCAAAATAAAATTTTCCATTTATTGCAGTTGTGATACGATCAAAAGAAACACCATCCTGAAAAAGCTCAACTGTAGTGCCAGATAAGCGTTTTCCATCTCCTTTAACAGTTCCGTCTATCTGTAGATCAGGCGTTTGAGCAGAAGAAGAAGAATTGTACGTGCATAAAATAATAAAAAGGCAATAAAAAGTCATATTGACAACTTTAAGATGCCTTTCAAGACATTTCAACCACACCATCCATCTAAAATCACGCATCATACAATATTGCAAATATGAAAAAGTTAAGAAGTATAATTATAATAGCCAATTCAAAAGATCAAATAATAAAAAATTGAATAATTCATTTCTACATTTGCATGCATGCTATATATGATGCAGAAAAGAAATAAAATCTATACGAATGAAGGATATAATTGTTTTAGGTTACGGTATGGTAGGAAGTGCAATTGCTTTTGATCTATCGAAAAATCACAAAGTTACAGTCATTGATAAAAACGAAGAGGCATTCAATACATATTCCACAGAATCAACACTGAGTACTATTGTAGGTGATGCCCTTGATTGTGAGTTTTTAAAATCTGTTTCTGCTGATTGCGACATCATTGTATCTGCAGTACCGGGTTTTTTAGGATATAAGGTTTTGGAGAATATCATCAATTGTAAGAAAAACGCGGTTGATATTTCATTCTTTCCGGAAGACCCTTTCAGATTAGATAAATTGGCAAAGAGTGCGGGGATAACTGCTGTTGTGGATTGTGGACTTGCTCCCGGTATGGATAATATATTTTTGGGGTATTACAACACATTAATGAAAGTAACTTCTTTCTTATGTTTGGTTGGTGGATTACCAAAAGAAAGAAAGAAACCTTTTGAATATAAAGCACCGTTTTCTCCAGTAGATGTAATAGAAGAATATTGCAGACCTGCCCGTTTGATGCAGGATGGAGAAATTGTTGTTAAAGATGCGATGTCTGATATCGAAAAGGTAGATTTCGATCAAGCTGGAGAACTGGAGGCATTTAATACAGATGGTCTGAGAACATTGTTGGAATCAATGGCCCATATACCAAATATGAAAGAAAAAACTTTACGGTATCCCGGCCATATTTCCTTAATAAAATCATTAAAAGAAGCAGGGTTCTTTTCAAGATCACCTGTAAATGTGAATGGTACTCAGATTTCACCTTTGGAAGTCACTTCCAAAATTCTCACAGATGACTGGAAATTGCTTCCTGATGATGAGGAATTCACGGTAATGAGAATAGTGATAGAGGGAGAACAGGAAGGAGATCAGCAAAAAATAACGTATGAACTTCATGATAAATATGATCATAAAAGCAACATCACTTCAATGGCGCGAACTACTGGATATACATGTACGGCTGTTGCTAATTTAGTCGTTAACGGGCAATTAATAATGCCGGGAATTGTACCACCCGAACTTATTGGTAGCAATGCCGGCCATTTTCATTTTATACTGGATTATTTATCTGAAAGAGGGGTATTCTATAATCAGCTGAATGGCTGATGCAGATTATTTATTGAATGGTATTTTTTGTCCAGGATAATTCTGTAATTGATTTACCATTCTTGAAATAATACTTGCCACCCCAATTGTATTTTATGAATTTATATTCGTCACCTCTGTTGTCAACGACTATAATCCGTCTTGTAATTACTCTCCCCTTTTCATGGATTACTTCTTCAGTCAATCCGGGTGGATATTTTCGTGCCAATTCATTTTTAAATTCTTCTATGTTGCTGTAATCCTCTTCCTTGACCTCTTTATTGTTCTCAATAGCATACTCTTGCTTTCCTGTACTTGCAATATAGAGTAATTTATTGACTTCATTCAATTTATTCTTCGGATATGTTTCTTTTGGGTTAAGTTCAATTGCATCCTTGTATTTTGATTTGGCTGTTACATAATCTTTTATGCTGAAGGCGGAGTCTGCTGATGCAATGATTCGATTATATTTATTATTTAAAGCCGCTATGGTTGCCTTTGCTATGGTAATAATGCTATCAATTTTTGAGATTTGTTGTTCCGGATATTCTTCACCAGGTTTTAGTGACAACGCATCTTGATAGATTGATTTGGAGACTTGATATTGTTTTAATTCAAAATTTTGATCAGCTTTGGAAATAAGAGAAGCATACTTTTTATCATTTGATAGGGCAGCAATCTTTCCATCAATCATTTTATTGATTAACACCAATTGATCTTTTGGATACTTTTCATCAGGAAGAATTCCTAAAGCGGATTGATACAATGCTTTAGCATCGTTAAGTTCTTTTGCTTGAAACAAAGCATCGGCATTAGCAATTATTTTCTTGTATCTTTCTCTTAGCGAACGCCTATTTTCCAATTCATGTATTTTTTGATCTGTTTCAGCAAGCTTGTCTTTGGGATATTGTTCAGTTGGTTTTATGTTTAAAGCTTTTTGATAGGCTGTCCTTGCATCCTGGAAGTCCTTTTGTAAAAAGTACTGATCAGCATTTTTTAGGTATTCTTTATAGTTTCTTTCGGCTTCCTCTTTAGCAGAATTTTCAGCAATCATCCCATCCAACTCTTTTATTCTGTTTTTAGGATAATCTGCATCTGGTTTTATTTGTAATGCTTGCTGATAAGCGTTACGTGCATCCTGAAGCAAATTCTGTTGATAAGCTTTGTCGGCAACTCTTATTTGTGATCGGTATTGTTCATCCAGTTCATTTGCCTTTGCCAAATCGTTTAAAATTTTGTCAATTTTCTGTAATTGTTCAATAGGATAAGACTCATTTGGTTTTACTTCATTCGCTTCCTGGTAAAAAGACATGGCTTTTTCATACTTGTATTGTTTCATGAAACGATCTGCCGAATTGACAGCGTTTTGATATTTCTCATCAATTGCTTTTGCAGCCGTGGCTTCAGCTATCAATTTGTTAATTTCACTTATCTTTTCCTTTGGATATCTTTCTTCAGGTTTTAGCTGAGATGCCGATTCATAATAGTTCTTAGCAGTGCGATATTGTTTAATGAAGAATGCCTGGTCTGCTTGTTTAATGACATTCGTATATTTCTCTTCTTTGATTCTTTGTTTTTCAGCTTCGGTTGCAAGATCATTTATAATGTTATCAATCTCATTTATTCTACTTATTGGGTACTTTTCTTTAGGTTTAATTTGTGATGCTTCATTATATTTAACTTTTGCTTCTTCATAGCTCTTTTTTGTAAAAGCATTGTCTGCAATTAGAATTACAGCCTGATATTTTTCCTCTATCGCCTTAAGCCGTGCAATTTCTTCCTCTTTTTGTATTAGTGCTTGCTCTACTTTTATCAACATCTCTCTTGGATATTCTTCGGTAGGTTTGATATTTAATGCCTGGGTAAATTCTTTTTTAGCAACAACAAAGTTCTCGGTTTGATATGCATGATCACCTTTATCTATTGCCTCAGAATATTGCTTCTCAGCCAGTTGTTGTTGTTGAAGTATCTGTTCGATCTGGTTTTGTAATTTCAGGAGTTTAGGTTTAACCTGACGCATGTATTTCTCATCATATTCGAAATTCACGTAGTGTTTGTCAAAAGCAATCTTACCTATGGGATTTTTTAAAATTGAGGTATCAACACCTTCCACTTTTTTATACAATGTGATATTTAGCTTATACTCAAAACCAAGATCAGTTTCTTCTTTTGGTACATTGAATGTGTTGATCTCTAATTTTTTAGAGAAATATCCACTTTTAGAAAAATCAATAGTATAGTTGTGGTTATAGTGTAGATTAAAAGCAAAGTTCGCGTTTTCAGGTGTGGTATCGTTTTCAAATTCTTTTCCATCCTCAAACACTTCTATCTTGACTATTGGTAATTTTGATACTCCCGATTTAACTGTTCCGTATATAATTACTTCTTTATCAATATCTTCCTGTCCAGACAGTTGTAAATTGTATAATAAAAATCCGCCAATCACACAAATGATGTAAGATACTTTTGTATTCTGCATTGTTGCAAAAATATCCAAATATTACAGCTCTGATACAGATATATTTAAGAAGCAAAAATATATGAGTAAACATTCTTAAATTATTAGGTGAATGAAACAGAAAACTTTCCAAAGTAATCTTGGATAGCAATATGTTCCAAAGCTTTTTTATTTGCTATAGATAGTAGCCGGTAAGAAATGCTATAGTTACCAGCAGCATTACAATAATCACCGCTAAATATCTGTAATCATTCTTTGTTTTTAATAATTCTTGATAATTTTTCATTCGGAATAACATAACGTATAAGAATCTAAATGCATAATATATGCCAAAGAAGATTATTGATGAATGCACAGTGGAATTTTATTAAGAATATGATGTTAATAATTATACGGAATACAGAAGAAAATCTTTACCGGTCAATCAAAGCAGGAGCAGGAAGGATATGCGTATGGCCGGTAAAGATTTTCTAAACAGAAATTATATATTGAATCAGAACCATTAGGGCAGCAATCAACAACACTATGCAAAACGCAAACAAAGTATGTAAATCATAATTTCTTACAACAGTATTGTTTTTCTTATTTTTCATTTAATCATTTTTTATAAATTAAGACGCATATGTTCCGTTAAAGTCATTTACTAATTAGAAAACGGTATAAAATGCAGATTTTGTGGTTTGTTTTAATGATAAATGGTTGTTCTTTTGTTCAAGATAAGTTGCTTAAAACAATTTAAATATATTTGCACTTCTTTTTCAGTTTGAAATGGCGGGATAATAATATCATCTGCCCGGATGCTGGAACTGGTAGACAGGCATGGTTGAGGGCCATGTGTCCAATTGGGCGTGCGAGTTCGACTCTCGCTCCGGGCACTTTGAACAATAAGAAAGAAGCAGAATAGAAACATTTAATATTTGGCATTAAAAGGGAGGAAATTAATCTGGAAGGTAATTTGTAACATATCAAGTCAATGTCTTGTTTTATATGTTTTTATATTTTTGGAATGAAATTTTCTCCTGACTGTGATGTTTGGTAAATGTCGAACTTATATAATTACTTGTGGAATCATTTTGCTTCCAGCAATTGCTTCTGCTCAATTGTTTCACAGTTCCAATTATTGGAAGCAGTATAGACGGGAAATTGCGGTTGGTTTAGGGGTTAGTAATTTTTTAGGTGATTTAGGTGGCCGTGATCAAATAGGCTCAGATTTTATATATGATCTTGAGTTACAACTTACAAAATTTTCTTTTTACGGTAGCTATGGCTATTACCTAACCGAGCGTTCTGTCTGGAGAGGTGACTTAATTTATGGGAATTTATGGGGGGATGATAAGTTGACTCTGGAACCGTACAGACACAATAGAAATCTTAATTTCAAATCTATCCTGATTGAACTTTCAACAAGATATGAATACCATTTTATAACGGAAAAAATGGGACATCGTTATAACTTGAAAAAAGCCCGTGGAATGAAAGGCTTCATAATCGGATTTTATGGATTCGCAGGTGTTGGAGCATTTTATTTCAATCCAAAAGGTTTGTATGGAGGCCAGTGGATTCCTTTACAGCCATTGGGAACAGAAGGTCAAGGGTTATATGGTACACATAAATATCTCAGGTTCAACATGTCGATACCAATGGGATTTGGATTTAAATATGCTATTAATTACCAATGGCGACTTGGTGTTGAAGTAGGATATCATAAGACTTTTACTGATTATGTTGATGATGTAAGTACTGTATATATTGATAATGATACTCTTAATAAGTATCATGGGCCGGTGGCAGCTTATATGTCTAATCCTTCACTCGGGATGATTGTTAATGGAAAGGATCCCACTGCAGCAGGTAATCAAAGAGGAGATCAGACCGATAAAGATGCATTCATTTTTTCTCATTTTACAATTAGTTATAAGCTGCCGCCAAAAAGAAGAAAATATAAGAGAACAAGGAGAAGAAGATCTCTGCCATCGTTCTAATGATAGATATGTAATGATATAAACTAAATGAATATTTTAATGTTGATTGAGTGGTATTAAGACTTTTTACCGACCTTTGAATAAATTTTTAAATCATTGATATGAAGAATCTGATTACTATCATGATAATGATCGCCATTTCGTATGCTGGTTTCACACAGGTTAAAGGTGGCAGCGAAGATTTTCAAAAATTGTTTGATCTATATGTTTTTGAGAAATATGAAGATTGCGCATATAAAGCAGAAAGTTTCACTCTGAAGGATAAATATAAAAAAGCACCTGAACCTTATCTATATCTTTCTATGTGCAACCTGCAGCTATCCTATGACCCTGATAAGCAGGAAAAATATCCAAAAGCAAAGAAAGAAGCTATGAAATATGCTTATAAGTTCAGGAAAAAAGATGATTATTGGATAAGAAAGAAAAATGCAGCCAGTATATATGAACAAAATCTTGAATATTTTGATGAATTAAAGAAAGCGGGTATTATTGAAGCGAATTCATGGTTAGCAAATGGAAAATACAGTAAAGCTTCCTATTGGTACAGATCTATGGTGAAAGTTGATCCACATGACTATAATTTGCTCTTTATGAAAGGTGTGTGCGACATTCTTAATCGAAATATAGGTGAGGGTAAAATTGCGTTGGACACTGCGATTACACATTTGGTTAAAAATCATCGAAATACCGACAAAGAGTTAAACGAATCCACTAGTAGTGTTCTTAAAAATGCTTTTATCCTTTACACTGATTATTTAAATCAAAAAGATCAACCTGATTCTGCTAAAACAACAATTACTTTTGCCCAGCAATTTTTTAAAGATGACAGAGATATTATCAATGAATATAATAAGTTGCACGGACTTCCTCCTCTTCCTCCCCCTAAATTAGATATTAAAAAGGAAGTGATCAACAAGGTTTATCATTATACCGTATCTGATTCCACTGATAGTGATTCTGAAGATAACAATAATCTTCATGATTAGGATGATAACGAATAGATAAAATCAACAATTGCATCATGGATTAAGCTTATATCTTTCTTGCTTATACAATATGGTGGCAAGACGTATATAACATTTCCTAATGGTCTCATAATTAAATTTTTAGACAAGAAAAATTGCCATGCTTCTTCTCTTAAATTATTAAAATAGGATGTATTTTCATCTGTTTTGATTTCAACCGCCAGAATGGTACCGCAAGCTCTCGCTTCGGTAACAGATGGGTTTTTGGATAATTGTTTACAAAATTCAGATTGCCAATGTGTGATATTACAAATATTCTCCCATGTTTTTTCTCTATCAAAAATCTCAAGACTTGCACATGCAGATGCACATGCTATTGGATTTGCAGTAAATGAATGTCCGTGAAAAAAAGTTTTATGGTGATCTCCAGATAAAAATGCCTGATAGATTTTTTCCGTACAGGATGTTACCCCAAGCGCCATAAAACCACCGGTTAATCCTTTTGACAGGCACATTATATCCGAAGAATTTTCAATATGATCAACTGCAAACATACGTCCGGTCCTTCCAAATCCCGTCATTACCTCATCGGCTATAATTATAACCTTTTTCTCTTTACAGATACGGAAGATTTCATTCAAAATTCTCTTTGAATACATCCTCATCCCGGCAGCTCCCTGCACAAGAGGCTCAACAATCATTGCTGCCACATCTCCTTTTTCTAATTCTGCATTAAGTGCATCTATTGTGAGACCCTCTTTTTCTTGAAAAGGAAACGGTATATGAACAACATCAAACAATAATGGTTCAAATGGTTTTGTAAAAGCAGATCTCTCACTTACAGACATGGATCCAAATGTGTCGCCATGATAGGCGCCCTCCAAGGCAATAATTTTTGTTTTGGGTTGATTTTGATTATACCAGTATTGCAACGCCATTTTTATTGCTACTTCTACTGAGGTTGAACCATCATCTGAAAAAAATATTTTTTCCTGACCCTCAGGCAACTTGCTTATCAACCTGTTGGCTAATTCTATGGCTTTAGGATGGGTAAATCCGGCAAATATTACCTGTTCAAGGATTGAAGATTGCTCGGAGATTGCATTACTGATCTCTGGATGAGCATGTCCGTGAACATTCACCCACCAGGAGGATATGGCATCTATATATTTAACTCCTTTATCATCATACAGATAAGTACCCTTTCCTTTTACAATTTGAATTGGTGGTTGTGCTGTCTTCATCTGTGTATATGGATGCCAGATGAATTGATTATCATCATTCCTTAATCCCATAATGTGATGAATTGTTTTGAAACCGTATTAATAAAGGAAAAATCCAGTACTTCTCCCCTTGGAATTCTCCATATATTCTTTACGGGAGAATGAGAAATAATATATTCTTCTGAGCTTAGTTGAGTTGATCCGCAAAAAACCAAGCCTTTTAGTTTCAAGTTATAATTCTCTATTATTTTAAGACTTAACAAAGAGTGATTAATGCTTCCTAAATAATTATTAATCACAAGGATAATTTCTGAATTCAAAGCAGAAATCAAATCTATCATATATTCATTATCGTTGAGTGGAACCATTAACCCTCCAGCACCTTCAATCACAATATGATTATCTGTATCGGGTAATTTGAATTTTGAAATACGAATAGATACATTTTCATTCTTCGCTGCTATATGGGGAGAAGCTGCCATTTTAAGGCGAAAGGCTTCATCATGGCAAACAACCCCAAATTTATCCGTTAATTTACGAATCACGTCAGTATCCGTATTTTCCAGATTACCCGCCTGTACAGGTTTCCAGTAATCGGCAATTCCAGATGCACATATTGCTACGCTGGTAATGGTTTTCCCAACACCAGTATCAATACCGGTTATAAAAAAACGCTTCATATATTCTTCCGAATGCTTGTTACCAAATTAATTACTTCATCTGCTGAATTGAATGAATGAAGGCAGATTCTTAATTGTTCTTTACCCAAAGGCACCGTTGGGTGAATCAATGCCCGTACATCATATCCATCCTCCATAACAGCATTCATAATTCTCTTTACATTAATGTTGCCGGTCACATTTAAGCATTTAATTGCAAGAACACCACGTAATTTCTCAGACATTCCTGATTTTTCCATTTCATGATCAAATAAGTTCGACAAATTCCTAAGTTTTTTTCGTTCCTGATTACATTCAGGTAGCATAGAATAGGCACTTTCTATTAAATGCAATATCATGGGAGGTAATGCAGTAGTATAGATAAAAGACCTTGCATAATTGACCAAGTATTCTTTTAAAACATCATCACACAAAACTATTGAGCCAAAACATCCAAGCGCTTTACCAAAAGTATGTAAGCGGGCAAAAACCTGATTCTGCAACCCCAGTTCCACTACCCTACCCTCGCCTTGGGTTCCATAGATTCCTGTTGCATGCGCTTCATCCACAATCAGTTCAAAATCCACATCAATTTTGAGTGATAAAATTTCATTTAATGGAGCAATATCTCCGCTGCCGGAATATACCGATTCGACAACGACATATTTTTTTTCTTTACTTCTTTGCAGCAATTCCAATAAATTTTCAACATCATTATGTCTGAACGGAATGCAGGTAGCCCTGCTTAATCTCATGCCATCATGAATGGATGCATGAATGTGCTCATCATACAAAACCACATCTGTGGTTTGTGGTACAGATGACATCAAACCGATGTTTGCACAGTATCCGGAATTAAAAATTAAGCCGGCTTGTGCATGATGAAATGCAGCGATTTCGGTTTCTAATCTTTCTATGAGTTCAGAGTTACCTGTTAATAAGCGTGAGCCTGTAGATCCGGTTTGAAACGACTCCCATTTTCTAATATTTAAATCTTTAAGTTCAGAAGATTGAGCAAACCCAAGATAATCGTTAGAACAGAAATCAATCAAATCGTTCCGTTCAGCCGGAAGAATACGCATCTTATTCTTCTTCTTCCTGTTTTGCAGAATTTCTGATAACATTTAAAATTTCTTTTTTAATGCAGTGAATTTTGCTCCACTGAAGCATGCTTGTCGTTTTGGCTGCAGGGTTCATCATTAACCGGTTGCATGGGTTGTAGTCCAAATAAATCAAACATCAATTTATCTTTATTTATTGACTGGTTTGCAGTGGTCAGCAGCATATCACCGGCAAAAATTGAATTTGCCCCGGCTAAAAAACACAATGCCTGTCCCTCAAAACCAAACTGTTCTCTGCCTGCAGACAATCGCACAATAGAATTGGGCAGAAGAATACGTGCAGTTGCAATAACGCGGGCAACATCCCATACGGCTGGTGGTTTATTGGTTCCCATTGGAGTTCCTTCAACTGGTACCAGGGCATTAATCGGAACCGATTCCGGTTGCGGGTGTAAATTTGCAAGCGTTAGCAACATTTTTATCCTGTCCGTATCTTCTTCTCCCATCCCTATAATTCCGCCTGTGCATATTGAAATCCCTGCATCCCTTACGTTTTTCAATGTGTCTAATCTATCCTTATAAGTTCTTGTTTGAGTGATTTTATCATAAAACTCTTCTGAAGTGTCGATGTTGTGATTGTAAGTGTTCAGGCCAGCTTCTTTTAATTTCTTAGCTTGTTCGTAGGTAAGCATTCCAAGCGTGCAGCAAACCTCCATTTTTTGTTGCCTGATCACTTTAACCATTTCAATTACAGCATCGAAATCCATGTTGTTTTTTACCTGCCTCCATGCAGCACCCAAACACATTTTAGTAGCGCCATTCTGCTTTGCTTTTAATACTGCTGCTTTCACTTCCTGAATGCTTAATATCCCATGTACTTTTATTTTAGCTTGGTGTCTGGAAGATTGGGGGCAATAACCACAATCTTCACTACACCCACCGGTTTTAAGCGATAACAAGGTATTTATATGTATCTTAAGCGGATTGTGGTTTTCCCTGTGGATAGTTGCTGCTTGATAGATCAGTTCCAACAATGGAGTGTGATAAACTTTTTTTATCTCATCTTCTCTCCAGACTTTTCGCATCTGATTTGTTTATTTGATTGTAGCAAAGATACAATTTAGTATATGTATATGAGATTTTGTCTCCTCTTAAAACACATTATTTTTGTAATATGATGCAAATAGATATTATTACCGTTCATCCGGAGCTTTTAGATGGTCCGCTTAATCATTCGATTGTTCAAAGAGCCAGAAACAAAAGCCTGGTTGATATTTCTATTCATAACCTGAGAGATTTCAGCAATAGCCCCAATAAAAAGATTGACGATTATCAATATGGCGGTGGAGCCGGAATGGTAATGATGATTGAACCTATTGCAAAGGCAATTGATCATTTCAAGTCCAAAAGACGATATGATGAGATTATTTTGTTTACACCGGATGGGGAATTATATAACCAACCAATGGCCAACCACTTATCTATGGCGGGTAATTTGCTTATGCTTTGCGGACACTACAAAGGAGTTGATGAAAGGATAAAAGAACATTATATTACAATGGAGATTTCCATTGGAGATTATGTACTTACAGGTGGAGAATTGCCTGCAGCGGTTGTTTGTGACAGTATCATCAGACTTATTCCCGGTGCGATTGGAAATGAAAGTTCTGCTTTAAATGATTCTTTCCAGGATAATCTTCTCTCTCCCCCCCTTTATACCAGGCCTGAGGTGTTTAATGGTTTAAAAGTGCCTGATATTTTATTATCTGGAAATCAAAAGCTGATTGATGAGTGGAGAATGAAAGAATCCATTAAAAAAACGCAAAAAAGAAGGCCTGATCTGTTGAAAGAGAATAATCAATAATGCCCTGGTCGTTTGATTCAGGTCTTCCCATAAGAGTTAAAGGAGGTCTCCGTACCCGGAGAGGGGTGAAAAGTTGAGTTTGCAGGGGTCTCCGTACCC
>CAZUDW010000050.1:0-20701 GCA_964619305.1 uncultured Flavobacteriales bacterium | reverse complement strand
ATGAAACTCAACAATTATCAAAAGGATTATTTAAGCAACTCGGATTAGTTTACTGTCCTGTGCCAGCTGCAAAATATCATTTTGAGTTATCAGATTCAGTCCTGGTTTCTTACCTTTTTCAATAGTACCAATTTGTTGTTGAATTCCAAGGAATTCAGCCCCATTCAAACTTGCCCACCTGATCAATTCCTGAAAAGGGATACCATCGAAATTCTCAGAAATAAGTTTCAACTCTTCAAAAACAGATAAATGCGTATTGGAAGCGTAGCTATCCGTACCAACGGTTATATTTGTATTGCATCTTTTTAACATTGCTATATCAGGCAGTTTTCCTTCAATATAAAGATTAGCAGAAGGGCAGCAACACCAGTAAACCTTATCGAAATATTCAGTGGCAATATGAACATCTTCCTCAGTTGTGAAAGTATTATGCACCAATTGTGTATGTGTTCTACCATTAAGGAATTGCAACACAGATTGCAAAGAACTTTTACCACTAGGTTTAAACCTGCTCATGTCGATACCAAAACTTTTGAATGTCTCAATCAACCCACCTGTTCCAATAATAAACATTTCATTTTCAGAGGCAGATTCCTGGTTATGCATACTTATTACAGGTTGGTCTTCTCTTTGTAAAAGAGCAAATAATGAAGGGAGGACCGAATATGGTGCATGTGGCGATAACGATGCCCTTAAGCCCAATTCCCGGGCTTGTTTTAACATCATTTTGCCTCTTTCAAAGTCTATTAACTCTCTGTCTTTTCTTAATCCATACACTTCAATAAATGTATGGTAAATCAAACTTGAATCCACTTTGAAGTTAAATGTCTCGTTACCGTTAGAAATATCCCCAACGGCAACAGTTCCTCCAGTTGCCAACTCTCTTTCTGCATTCTCAAAATTACTTTTTGAAAATTTCACACTACTGCGTATTGACTGCAAATCGGATAAAAAACCATGCAACCCTCTTCCCTGCTCTATTGTTCCATTTAAATGTGATAATTCGGTATGACAATGAGCATTGACAAATCCGGGACAGATAATTCCATCATAATATTCTATTTCCTGCTCAAAACATGAATCAACGGGGAGAATATCCGCTATGCTGGAATCATCATTCAGCAATATAACTCTTCCTTTTTCAGGAGGTGAAGAAACCGGATATATATATGTTGCTGATATTCTGCGCATGAGATCGCCAAAAATATAGATTATCTTTGCTAAGTTGGCAGGATCAGATATTATGGTGGATATCAGGGAACTTTCAAACTCAGATTTACAAAATTGGTTACAAGATAATAATATCCCAATATACAGATCAAAACAGATTTACAATTGGTTGTGGAAGAGAAACGCAAATTCATTTGATGAAATGATGAACCTGCCAAAAAATTTGCAGGATATTCTCAAAAGGCATTTCTCACTAAAAAAAATCCGGATTGATAGAAAAGATCAGAGTAAGGACAAAAGCATAAAGTACATTTTCCGGCTATGTGATGATCTTTTTGTAGAAGGAGTTATCATACCTGCTAAAAGCCGCATTACTGCCTGTATCTCATCTCAGGTTGGTTGCGGATTAGGTTGCAAATTTTGTGCTACCGGTAGCTTAGGACTTGAGCGTAACCTGTCTGCTGCTGAAATTTTCGACCAAGTCGCTATTCTCAACATGGAAGCATGCAATCTATTTTTAAAACCCCTCACAAACATTGTAGTTATGGGAATGGGAGAACCATTACAAAATTACCACAATGTGATGACAGCGTTGGAGCATATCTGCTCACCTGAAGGGATGGGGATATCGACACGAAGAATCACTATTTCAACTGCAGGTGTCGTAAAAATGATCCGAAAACTTGCTTTGGAGAAAGTGCCTTACAGGCTTGCAGTTTCATTACATTCCGCCATAGACAGCAAACGCTGTAAACTCATGCCAGTTGGTGTAAATAATAATATAGCAAAGCTCACCGGAGCTTTGGCATTTTATCAAAATAAATTGGATAAAAAAATCACTTTTGAATACCTTTTATTAAATGGCATTAATGATTCCGATGAGGATGCAGAAGCATTGATAAAACTATGCCGGCAGTTATTCTGTAAAGTTAATATTATTGACTTCAATTTTGTGGATGGATTGAAATACAAACGTCCATCAGAACAAAAAATAATCGCTTTTATACATAAATTAGAAATCGCCAAAATACAGGTTACAAGAAGAAGAAGCAAAGGTGATGATATTGGTGCAGCTTGCGGTCAACTTTCATTGCAATACAAGTATTAAGAAATGAATAGGTTTATTCTTTCATTGAGTATTCTTATTTCAACAATCAGTATGTCCCAAAATGTGAATGTTAGATGGGGTCATAGCATACAAGTTCCAAGGAAATCAGTTTTTCACTCAATTATAGCCAAAGATGAAAACAATATATACGCATTGCGATTTCAATCTGCCGGTATGTTTGGTGCAGATGTTCCGGTTATTGAGCAAGTGGATGCTTTGACATTAAATATTAAATCACGGATACCATTGGTTTTACCTATTATTCATTCACAACAATGCCGGTTTCACTCTATTAGGTATTTTAATAACCAACTCAATCTTTTATCAACTATATTCGATAAAAAAAGCGGATATCTTTCCGTTTATCTATCTTCAATAAACATTTCAGAAAAAAGAGCCGATAATACAAAACTACTGAGTAAGGAGTTAGTTGAGCCAGGAAAAAATATCGGAACATTCAAATTCCTTATATCTGCTGACAGCAGCAGATCCCTATTATTGTACCGATTTCCCAAAAAGAAGGAAAGTAAACTGAAGTTTAAAATCCAAACCTTTAACTACGGATTTGATTCTCTTGCTTCCATTTATGTGAATTTGCCTTATGAAGAAAGGATTTGTGATGTTGTCGATATATTATTCCTAACCGATCAGGTGATCATACTGTTAAAAATATCCGACAATAACGAACGGACAATATACAAAGCGATATGCGTTGATGTATTATCTGGCAACAAAAAAGAAATTGATATTTCACCTGATAATTGTAAAGTAGAAGAAGTCGGCATACAAATAGCAGATTCAAATAAAGCCATCATTGCGGGGTTCTGCTCAAACACCAATTGCAAAAGCGGCATCAATGCAGCTTTTTATTATATCATCAATCAGGGAGAAGAACCTTTGATTAAATCTAAAACAAATGAATTCAGTAAAAAGGAGATATTGCAGTTTGTCAAAGAGAAACAATTTAACAAAGGGCAAATGCTTGAAAATGTACATTTAAAAAATCTTCAGATTACACAAGAAGGCAATATTGTTATCAGTGGAGAAGAGCAATACATCACGCAAACATGCACTCCTGATCCACGAACCGGATTACTCGATTGCATTGATAACTATTATCATAATGATATTGTAATATTTAAAACCGACTCATCAGGTTCTAAGCAATGGTTGCACAGAATTCCAAAAAATCAATATTCAAATACTGCAAATTCCTTATATACCTCTTTCATTTTTAGCTTGATAGATGAAGATGTTTATATCCTTTTCAATGATGATCCGAGAAATTTATCTGTAGATGAAAACAGCAGAGGACATATGGTGTCCAAATCTAATAATACTATTCCAACATTAGGTCATATCTATAGTGATGGGTCATTGGAAAAACGCCCTGTATTTATCTCCAATGCTCATTCATACATCATTTACCCAAAATATAGTTTCAGGATAAAAAATGATCGTTTTATATTATACACTAAAAAAGGGAAATCCTGTTCTTTTGGCAACTTAGAATTTAGATAAAGTCATTTGTTTTATTTTTGGCCGAGAGCATGCCTTCAGTGATTGAGCAAATTAAGGCTCCCATCAGGGACGAAATGAGCAAGTTCGAGGATCGTTTCAGAGCTGAAATGAAAAGCTCTGTTCCCCTTCTCGACAGGATTACGCATTATATTATAAAAAGAAAAGGCAAACAACTGAGACCTATTCTAGTTTTTTTAACTGCCAAAATATGCGGTAAAATAACAGAATCAACATATCATGCAGCTGCTCTAATTGAATTACTTCATACTGCAACTTTAGTACACGATGATGTCGTAGATGATTCCGGGATAAGAAGAGGTTATTTTTCATTAAATGCGCTCTGGAAAAATAAAATTGCTGTTTTAGTTGGAGATTACCTTTTGTCACGTGGTTTGCTTCTTTCAGTTGATCATCAGGAATATCGCCTTTTGCAGGCAGTTAGCAACGCTGTTAAAGAGATGAGTGAAGGTGAGCTTCTCCAGATTGAGAAAACAAGAAGGCTAAATATAAATGAAAATACATATTTTAGAATAATCAGGAAGAAAACTGCGGCATTGATATCTTCCTGTTGCGCCTGCGGAGCAATTTCAGTTGGCGCAGAAGATGAACAAGTCCAAAAAATGAAAGAGTTTGGAGAAATAGTAGGTACAGCATTTCAAATTAAGGATGATCTTTTCGACTACGGTAATGGATTGAAAACAGGCAAACCCACTGGTATTGACATTAAAGAAAGAAAACTGACACTCCCATTAATATATACATTGAATAATGCCAGTCCTTGTGAGAAGAGAAAAATCAAAAGCATTATCAAAAACCACAATCATGAGAAAAAGAAAGTAGATGAGATTATAAAACTTGTTAAATCTAATGGAGGCATTGATTATGCTGTTAATAAGATGAATGAATACAAAGATCTATCAATGAATATTCTGGAAAAGTTTGAACCCTGTGAAGCCCAAAACTCATTGAATCTGCTTATCAACTATACTGTTGAGCGGGAGAAATGATCAGAAAAATGCAGGTATTCCTGTAATATCATTTCCTGTGATCAATAAATGAATATCATGCGTACCTTCATAGGTAATCACCGATTCGAGATTCATCATATGTCTCATGATGGAATAGTCATTTGTTATACCCATAGCCCCAAGTATTTGCCTTGATTTTCGGGCAACATTCAATGCCATTTCAACATTATTTCTTTTTGCCATAGATATCTGAGCAGCACTAGCCCTGTCCTCATTACGTAAAGTTCCAAGCCGCCATACAAGCAATTGTGCTTTTGTAATCTCTGTAATCATCTCTGCAAGCTTCTTTTGTGTTAATTGAAACCCTGCAATTGGCCTGTCAAACTGAACTCTTTCAAGTGAATATCTTAAAGCAGTGTCATAGCAATCCATCGCAGCACCTACCGCACCCCATGCAATACCATACCTTGCTGAATTCAGACAACTGAGTGGTCCTTTAATTCCTTTTACTCCGGGCAATAAACACTCTTTTGGAACCTTGACATTATTAAACACCAACTCACCAGTAGCAGATGCTCTTAATGACCATTTCCCATGCGTTTCAGGTGTGCTATAACCTTCCAAACCCCTTTCTATTATTAAACCTTCAATTTCATTGTCATCGTTCTTTCCCCACACTATTGCAATATCTGCAAATGGTGCATTTGATATCCACATTTTCGATCCGTTGAGCAGATAATAAGTTCCTTTATCTTTAAAATTAGTCGTCATCCCTCCAGGGTTCGATCCGAAATTCGGCTCGGTTAAACCAAAACAACCCATCAATTCTCCCGTTGCCAGCTTAGGCAAATATTTCATCTTTTGCTCTTCAGTGCCATATTTCCAAATTGGAAACATAACCAGCGAACTTTGCACAGATGAAGTTGATCTTATGCCTGAATCTGCTCTCTCAAGTTCCTGCATCAACACACCATAAGATATTTGATCTAATCCGGGTGCACCATATTTTTCAGGTATATATGGCCCAAAAGCTCCTATTTCGGCAAGACCCGTTATGAGATGAGAAGGAAATTCTGCCTTCTCATAATATTCTTCAATAATGGGAGTTACCTCTTTTTTAACCCATTCTCTTGCCGTATCCCTTATCAATTTATGCTCATCAGTTAAGAGTTCATCAATCTGGTAATAATCATGTGCCCTGTATAAATCTTCTGCCATTTTTTTTGATTTTAGAAGCCAAAAATAAATAAAACCTTTGATTGCTACCTGTTAATACATAAGAATATAACATATAATTTAATTACTAAAATTCCTATTCTTTTATTAAGAATTTGTAATATTGTAATAAATATCGTATAACCAAAAATCAAAGACATGAAAAAAATCTACTCTTTTCGCACAAGTTTCAGTTTAGCATTTGTCTGTGTTGCTTTTGCTTTATTCAGCCAGGCAAAATTTACAGTAACCACTACCAATACATTCGATCCTGAAACATTAAATATCACGCTTAATGACACTGTTGAGTGGGTGTGGGGAGGAGGAACACCACATACAACCACTTCAGATGCCACAACAGGTCCGGATGTTTGGACCTCTGATCTTAGTGCCTCTAACCCATCTTTTAAATTTGTTATCAACCAGGTGGGTGATCATCCTTATCATTGTTTTATCCATGGTGGTGTCGGTTATGGACAGACGGGGCTGATCGTTGTTTCTCCAACCGGTATTGATGAAATGAAAGCAAAGAATGGTTCAATGGCTTTCCCTAACCCTTTCACTGAGTCAACTTATATTGCAATAAAAGGAAAGCAATACGATAAAGCAGAGGTATATAACAATGAAGGGAAACTCATTAAGACAATCCCTCCAGTTTCTGTTGGACCAAATACTGTATTTGAAGTGAATTTATCCGACTACCCGTCTGGTATGTTTGTATATAAAATATTCAAAGATGGTCAGGGAGTTGAAACTAAAAGCATATTAAAGAACCAATAGGACAATTAATACTTCAATAGTTTTCTGTTATTACCCTGTAATAATGCAAGAATCAGATTTTTCTGATATGTTTTCATGTTGATTTAAAAGTTATAGGTGAACCAACCAACTCCTATTATTGCACCATTTGTGGATCACTTCACATTGGTTTTTTTTCTGCTGGGTGCTTTTGTAATACTTGCATGGGTTCGACTTTCTGATGTTACTTATTTTAAAAGTATTTTCATCTCTACAAGCAACCATATCTCAGAAGATATATCATTCTCTATAAAGATTCCCTCAATACTTCTAGCTGCCTTATATCTTGCAATGTTATCTCTGTTTGTCACATTGTTATTTATAGACCACAATTTCCTTAATTACGACTCTTTTAATTATCACAATTTCCTTACAATTGCTATTGTAGTATTTATTTTTTATACTATTAAAATAATGCTTATGATAATAGCAGGATCATTTTTCGGTTTGTTTGCCGAAACTAAAAAGCATTTATTCTTATTAAATAAATACACTAAATTATTAGGCATTGCATTAATCCCTATTATTGTCCCTTATTTACTAATTTCTGGGGATCCTCCTAAAATTATTGAATTTGCTGGATTATCGATTATTTCTATCTTTTTTATAATCAGAATAATTAAGACTTTTCAAATTTCTTCAAGCAAGAAGATTCCGATTTTTTACAATTTTTTATATCTTTGCACTCTTGAAATTTTGCCTTTGATCGTTCTTATTAAAGTAATCAAGGTAAATACAGTCGGGTTTGCCTTTTAACGAGAAGGCTGTTTAACATTGATTAAGAGGGTTTTAATGCCACAAGATGTAAAAAGCATATTAGTTTCACAGCCCAAGCCGGAATCGGACAAAAACCCTTATTATGATTTGTCCAGAAAATATCGTATAAAAATCGATTTTCGCCCATTTATCTATGTTGATCGCATATCAACACAAGAATTCAGAAAACAAAAAGTTAATATACTAGACCATACTGCTGTCATCTTTACCAGCAGAAATGCAGTTGATCATTTTTTCCATTTATGCAAGGATCTAAGAATAACTGTACCTGACTCAATGAAATATTTTTGTATCTCAGAATCTACTGCATATTATATGCAGAATTACGTTACATACAGAAAGAGAAGGATTTTTCATGGCAATCAGACATTTGTGGAATTGGCTGGAATTATCAGCAAACATGAAAACGATAAATTTCTTTTACCATGCTCTGATATATTAAAAGAAGATATTCCTAAATTGCTTAAAAAACACAAGATCGACTATTCAAGAGCTGTATTTTATCGCACAATGTGTAGTGATCTTTCTGATCTTGCAAAGGTAAATTACGATATGCTTGTTTTTTTTAGTCCATCTGGAATTAAATCTCTTTTTAAAAACTTTCCAGATTTTAAGCAAAATGAAACACGCATAGCCGCATTTGGATCAACTACTTCCCAAGCCGTTAAAGAATATGGATTAAACCTGGACATACAGGCTCCGACAAAAAATGCGCCTTCAATGACAATGGCTATTGAACAATATCTGAAAAATATCAGAAAAAAATAATCTCCAACCCCACTGAAGAGCTACGCCTATCCCAATACTCAGACAAATTAAAATCTTGATATTTGAATGAAATTTACCCTACCAAAAAAGGAACGGCTTAAAAGCAAGAAAGACATACAAAATATCTTTTCTAAAGGATCATCTGTATTTATTTACCCATTTCAGGTAATTTATTTATTGATTGACAGCAGTGTCGCCCCTAAACATAAGATAATGATTTCAGTACCTAAAAAAAGATGGAAGAGATCGGTTGATAGAAACCTAATAAAACGATTAACCCGTGAGGCTTACCGTTTAAACAAGAATTTACTGGCTGATATAAGTATTGAGAAGCAAATCCAGATTGCATTAATCTATACAGGCGATAAAATACTACCATATAAAACGATTGAGGAAAAAATAATTCTAATTTTACATCGTTTAAACGAAATTCATGAAAAGAGCTACAGTAAACATAATAATTCTTCCCGTTAAAATATACCGTTTTGCTATTTCACCTTTTTTGCCTAATAGTTGTCGATATACACCAAGTTGTTCTGAATATTGCATTATAGCTCTTAAGAAACATGGACCACTAAAAGGCATTATACTTACTATTAAAAGAATTGCATCTTGTCATCCTTGGGGTGATAGTGGCTATGACCCGGTTCCTTAAATCCAATGTCCGTTGAAAAACCTATTTAAAAAAATAAAGTTCTATTTGGTTGTCGTTCTTTTGGCAAGCGGCATTTACTCTACCCTAAGTTTTTCTGATAATTATTTTGAGATTTCGAAAAATCTTGACATTTTCTCTACACTACTAAGAGAACTTGATCTATACTTTGTTGACGCAATCGATCCCGGAAAAATGGTAAAAATAGCCATAGATGGCATGCTCAAATCGCTGGATCCCTACACAAATTACATTCCTGAATCAGATATGGAAGATTATCGGTTTATGACGACCGGACAGTATGGAGGTATAGGTGCTTTAATTGTGAAAAAAGACGAATATGTCATGATATCTGAACCGTATGAATCATCTCCTGCTCAAAAAGCCGGCCTGATGGCAGGCGATCTCATTTATGAGGTGGACGGAAAACCTGCAAAAGGAAAAACCACAAACGAAATGAGCACAATCCTGAAAGGACAGCCAAACACTATTGTCAACTTACTAATTAAAAGACCGAATTTTGAAGAAACAATTCCTATTTCTATCACAAGGGAAGAGGTAAAGATAGATGATGTCCCTTATTATGGCTTGGTTTCTGCAACTATAGGTTACATCAAGCTTAACAGTTTTACTGAAACTGCAAGTAAAGAAGTCTCCTCAGCTTTTAAAAAACTTAAGGAAAATTACGATATAAAGTCAATTATACTTGATCTTAGAGGAAACGGGGGAGGCCTGCTCAGAGAAGCAGTTAATATCGTCAATATATTTGTTGATAAAGGGCTTGAAGTAGTGCATACAAAAGGGAAAATCAAAGATTGGGATCAGTCTCATAAAACTCTAAACAGCCCAATGGATATAAAAATTCCTTTAATAATCCTGATTAATAATGGATCTGCATCTGCTTCAGAAATTGTTGCAGGTTCGATACAAGATTTTGATCGTGGCTTGTTGATAGGCACAAACTCTTTTGGGAAAGGCCTTGTGCAACAAACCCGTAATCTAAGCTACAACGCTAAACTCAAACTCACCGTTGCCAAGTATTATATCCCTAGTGGAAGGTGTATTCAACGTCTGGATTATTCTCATAAAAACGATAAGGGAGAAGCTGAAGAGATTCCTGATTCTCTTATTCATGAATTTAAAACCATGAACGGAAGACCTGTTTTTGACGGAGAGGGTATTAATCCAGATATTGAAGTTAAAGATAAGCAGATTGCTGATATAACCAAAAGCTTGCTCAAAAAAAATCTCATTTTTGATTATGCTACAATTTACAGACAAAAACATGACTCAATCCTTCCTCCGGACAGATTTAATCTTACCGATGATGAGTATCAGGATTTTATCAATTTTCTTAGCAATAAAGATTATCAGTACACAACTCAATCAGAAGAATTGATAAAAAGTCTGAAAGAAGCTGCTAACAAAGATCAATCTTTTGATATTATTCAAAATGAATATAATGCTCTTGCTAAAAAAATTGAACATGATAAAAAATCAGATCTGATCAAATTTAAAGATGAAATCCGTTTGATGCTTAATATAGAGATCCTTTCAAGGTATTATTACCAAAAGGGACGAATACAGGCATCTTTAGCAATCGACCGATATATATCGAAAGGAATTGAAATTCTGTCTGATTCCACTAAATATAAAGAAATATTGGCCGGAACTTATAAAATAGAATCAAAATCGGATTGAAGCAGATATCATTCCTGAAATATTATTACTCTTACAGTATTATTTACATCCATGCTTCTTAAACCAGAATATCATCGTAGTATATATATTTTCGGTTTGTTCCTGCTCGCTGCTTCTGTAGCAACTTCAAAATTTATGATAAGTGTAAGCCAGATTATCATGGTTGCTAACTGGTCACTTGAAGGCAGAATAATTGAAAAGTTTAAAAACCTTTTTTCCAACAAAATTGCCTTATCTCTAATTTCAATTTATCTCCTGCACCTATTGGGATTAATATATACGGAAGACTTTGGATATGCGCTCAATGACCTTCGTATTAAGCTACCTTTGCTTGGCCTGCCTATAGTTATTTCAACATCTGACCCGCTTCCAACCAAACAGTTTATTCGTTTGTTATGGGTTTTTATATGTGCATGCTTTATAACTTCAATCATTTCATGCATGATATATTCAGGTCTTTTACAGGATAATTCTATTGACAATCCTCACGAAATCTCACCATTTATATCACACATCCGTTTAAGTCTTTCCATTGTGCTTGCTTACCTTGTCCTGATCTGGCTTTTCGTAAAAGAAACCAAATATATTTATCTGAGGTTTGTCTATCTTTCTCTTGCAACATGGTTTGTCCTCTTTATCTTTATTTTAGAATCAATGACCGGAATTGTAATCTTTTTCCTTGTCTCTTTTCTCCTTTTTTGCCGATATATATTTTTCTACCAAACAAGATTATTTGTTAAAATCATTTCCGGAATAGCTTTCATAATATCTATTTCAGCCATTACTTATTATATTATTGATATCAAAAATTCTTTCATGGATATTAAAGATGATTTGCAACATCTTGAAAAATATACATTAAACGGAAATCCATATCGACATAACTTAAGGAATAAGCAAATCGAAAACGGTCATTATGTATGGATATATATTTCAGAAGAAGAATTAAGGAAGGAATGGAATAAGAGAAGTGCTCTTGGATATAAAGGTAAAGACAAAAAAGGACAACCGCTTTATTCAACAATCGCAAGGTATCTTACTTCCAAAGGATTAAGAAAAGATTCCTTAACCCTATCCTCACTTACCGACAATGAAATAAGAAACATTGAAAACGGCATTGCCAATGCTGATTTTTTACAGCTTAATCCTTTGAAAAAGCGAATCGTTCAGATCATAGAGGAATTTCACAATTATTCTCTTGACCATAACCCTGGTGGAAACTCGGTAACCCAGAGAATAGAATTCTGGAAAACGGCCCTTCACATCATTAAAAATAACTTACTTATCGGAGTTGGGACCGGTGATGTACAACAGGCATTTGAACAACAATATGTCAAAGATCAATCACAACTTTCCACCGAATTTCGACTAAGAGCACACAACCAATACCTGACTATGGCAGTGAGCTTTGGAATACCTGGTTTAGTCTGGTTTTTATTTGTTCTGTTTTATCCCTTGGTGCGAAGGGAAAACCACAACTATCTTTACATATCATGGTCTCTTATTGCAGCTATCTCAATGATCAATGAAGACACGCTTGAAACACAGGCAGGTGTAACTTTTTTCGCATTTTTTGCTTCCATCTTCATGTTTGCATTGAAACAAAATGATAACACGAATTGTGATTAATGAATAAAATTCAGTGCCGTTTTTTTCCTGAATGATCACGAAATGCCTTTCTATATTTCAAACGCACCTCCCGGCTTATATTCCGACATACATGCCATCCCATAACTCCATCCAGAAACCCTAACTGAAAAAAATACATCCTTATAAATCGCAACAAAGGAGAAAAAACAGCTTTGAACCGCAATGCTTTCACTTTTCTCTCATGCAATTTTTCAGCTCCAAGTGCAGCATAAAGCTCCGACCTTTTATAATGATCTTCCAGTGAAGTATAAGAATAATGAAGCAAATCTCCCCCTATCCTGCTAATTGTCAGATCAAGATCACATACCAATACTTCATGAACATGATCACCAACCCACTTTGCCTTGTTTTTCGGGAAAAGCCGTACCTTTCGGTCAGGATACCAACCACAATGCCGGATCCATTTTCCGCAATAACATGTGAGGCGATTGCATTCATAAGCTCCTGATAGTCCCTGTTTTTTACAAATCAGTAACGATTCAGTCAACTCAGCAGATAAGGCTTCATCTGCATCAATCGATAAGATATAATCAAAAGCTGTCATACTGTTCGCCCTGTTTTTTGTCTCTGCATACCCCTCCCATTTAAACTCCTCTACATGCGCTCCCCATTCCTGGCAAACCTTAACTGTATTGTCTTCAGATCCACTATCCGCCACCAATATCTCATCAGCCACATTTCGCAGCGATTCAAGACAACGCAGGATATTGTCTTCCTCATTTAATGTAATGATTACTGCGCTTATCTTGTCCATTATGCAAATGTATTAAATCATGTCTGCTATTCTTTCCAAGAAAAGCAGGCTATTTCATTCTGCTTTTCCTGATGAGTTCCGGATTAACTGCAAAATGATTTATTGTTAACAATCAGTGCCGGAAAAATATATCGGTGCATTGATTTCGTTTTTCTATTTGGGTTTGTCTTATGATCAATTCATTAATCTGGATTGAAGGATAATGAAATCAAATCTATATTGTAAAAGGCACCTTTGTTTTGCTTTTGTTGCATGGATTGTGTGATGATGAGATACCCTACATTTATCATATTCCGCAATTCGCAAAGTTGAGGTGAAAGTGTGGAGGATTCATATAATTTCTCGGTTTCTTTGTATAATATTTCCAGTCGGATTAAAGCCCTTTTGAGACGTGTATCTGATCTGACAATACCCACATAGTTGCTCATGATTTCCTGGACTTCTTTACGAGCATGCGTGATAAGCAACAACTCATCAGGCTGAGTAGTGCCTTGATCATTCCATTTGGGTAATGCCGACTGCAATTCTATGCTTTTGATTTTTTTGATAAGGTCTAAATAAACATGGTGAGAAAAAACAAGCGCTTCCAACAGGGAATTTGAAGCAAGCCTGTTGGCACCATGCAAATAAGTGCAGGCCGATTCCCCTGCAACATAAAGATTGGCGATGCTCGTGCGCCCTATCCTGTCGCTGACAACCCCGCCACAGATATAATGAGCTGCAGGTGTAACCGGAATCATATCATGCCTGATATCTAAACCGATATGTACACATTTTGAATAAATGTTTGGGAATCTCGATTTGAACTCATGTATATCCAGATGCCTGCAATCCAGATAGATATGATAAGAACCTTTGGCTTTCATTTCCCTGTCTATCGCACGAGCTACGATATCTCTTGATGCCAGAGAGCCCCTCTTATCATAACGAGACATAAATTCATTACCGTTAATGTCTTTTAGTACTGCACCGAATCCTCTCACAGCTTCTGAAATAAGAAATGCAGGACTTTCTCCCGGATTAAAAAGAGCGGTAGGATGAAACTGTACAAATGCCATCTTATCAACTATAGCTTTTGCCCTGTATGCCATAGCTATTCCGTCTCCTGTTGCAATTTCCGGATTTGTCGTTGTTTTATAAACCTGCCCGATTCCACCTGAAGCCAGCAATGTGAGTTTTGATGTGCATGCAATTATCCTGTTGCAGGAAAGATCCATGATATAAGCTCCAAAGCATTTTATATTACCCGAATGCCTGTTCACATTCTTTCCAAGATGATGTTGTGTGATGAGATCGATTGCAAAATGGTATTCAAGAATTGATACATTTGGGTTTGACTTAATTCGTTTCAGCAAAATTCTCTGCAATTCATATCCGGTGATGTCCTTGTGATGAACTATCCTGTTTTCCGTATGACCACCTTCTCGTCCCAGTTGTAAATCCCCGACAGGATCCATATCAAAGTCCGCTCCCAGTTCGATCATCTCTCTAATGCATTCAGGGCCTTCTCTTACAACCATCTCAACTACTTCCCTGTTGCAAAATCCGTCACCGGCTTTTAAAGTATCATCAATGTGTTTGGAGAAAGAATCATTCACTTTATCCATTACTGTTGCAATACCACCCTGTGCATAGCGTGTATTGCTCTCCGAAATATCTCCTTTCGTTACGACAATGACGCTGCATTCAGGCAGTGCTCCCGATACTTTTAAAGCACAAGACAGACCTGCAATGCCTGAACCGATCACCAATACATCACATTGAAGCATATAGTAATTTTATTCTTTAAAAATTACTTTATAGGTTAATTCGGTGGCTTTTTTCAACATGTAATTCACTCCACAATATCGTTCGATGGAAAGATTAACCGCTTTCCGTGCTTTGTCATGATCAATATTCGACCCGGTAAATACATAAGTAACTTCGATACTTTTGTAATATTTTGGATGCTCTTCACTTAGAATCCCATTGACAGTCACATTGAAATCAGTGAATTCAACACGCATTTTTTTTAACAGGGAAACCACATCCATTCCTGTGCATCCGGCAAGGGCTGTCAGCATCAAAGGTTTGGGAATAGGACCTTTGTTTTCACCTCCCGCACTTTCATCGGCATCTATTATCATTTTGTGACCGGCAGTTGTTGTTTCAAAAGACATTTGGTCTATCCACTCGCAGCTTACAATATGTTCCATATCATTTTGATAAATCAAGCATTTTTTTAATTGGAAGCATAGCCTTTTGCCTTAACTTTTCAGGAATAATTATTTCCGGCATTTCATATTTCATGCAAAGGTACAGTTTTTTCATCGTGTTCAGCTTCATAAATGCACATTCACTACATGCACATGTGTTTTCTTCATAAGCAGGAGCTGGAATAAACTTTTTGCCGGGAACTTCTTCTGCCATCTTGTGCAAAATACCGCCTTCAGTTGCAACAATGAACTCCCGTGCAGCATCTTCTTTAACAAATCTAAGCATCCCTGCAGTTGATCCAATAAAATGAGCCGCTTGCAATACATGCCCTTCAGATTCAGGATGTGCAATGATTTTTGCATTGGGGTGTTTTTTGTATGTCCTCATCAACTTATCCATAGAAAAGGCTTCGTGTACTACACAACTCCCGTTCCAGAGCAACATCTCCCTTCCTGTTTCATTGATCAGGTACTTGCCTAGGTTCTGGTCAGGTGCGAAGATGATGGGACGATTCTTAGGTATAGAGCCAATGATTTTTACAGCATTGGATGATGTGCAGATCAGATCACTCATCGCTTTAATTTCTGCCGAACAATTGATATATGTAACTACCAAATGTTCAGGATGTGCATTAATAAATTTCCTGAATTCATCCGGTGGGCAGGATTCTGCAAGAGAACAACCTGCATGCAGATCGGGCAGAACAACCTTTCTTTCAGGATTCAGCATCTTAGCAGTTTCTGCCATAAAATGAACTCCTGCAAGTATTATGAGATCAGTTTTTATCTCTTCTGCTTTCCTTGCAAGCGCAAGACTGTCTCCCACAAAATCGGCAATATCCTGTATTTCTGGAACCTGGTAGTAATGGGCAAGAATGACAGCATTTTTCTCCCTCTTCAGCGATAATATAGCGTTCCGCAACTTTGATTCCTTAAACGGAACTTCTATTTCAAGATATCCTTTCACCGGAAGAGCTGCTTTGGCTTCATCAAACTCCATGTTTTTACCCTTTAGATACAAAGTTATTCATTCATCACATATCAAGGGCTGAGCCTGTGCATCTCCCATTGTCCTTGTTTGGTCTTTTTATATAAAAATCGATTGTGTAACCTGAATTTTTGTTCTTCCCAAAATTCAATACGCTGAGGTTTGATCCTGTATCCTCCCCAGAAATCAGGTCTTGGTACTTCTCTGTTCGCAAACTCCATAGCTTTTACCGCAACTTTTCTTAGCAATGTAAATCTTGAAAAAAGTTCAGCGCTTTGCTTGGAGGCCCAGGCACCAAGCTGGCTCTGTCTGGGTCTACTGCTGAAATAAACATCAGATTCCTGTGTCGAGACTTTCTCCACGCTCCCTTCCACCCGCACCTGCTTTCCTGTTTCCACCCAGTGAAATGTCATGGCAGCAAAAGGATTTTCATCCATCTGCCTGGCCTTGGGACTATTGTAATTGGTGTAGAACACGAATCCTTTATTGTCAAAACCCTTGAGCAGTACCATGCGGCAAGAAGGGATTCCATTAGAATCTGCGGTGGCAAGTGCAGCTCTTTCCGGTAGTTTTTTTACCTTCTTGTCTGCTTCTGCATACCACTTATTAAACAACTGGATCGGGTTGTTTTTCAAATCTTTGCTTTTAAATAGCGAAAATTAAGAAATTATTGGGTATTTAATTGAGTTCCCGTTTTGAGCTAAACTTCTTTTTGATCTAAGCCCTTCTTTCAAGGTAGCGGATGTGTTAGCCAATGCTTGCCACAGCCGCTGCCTGTATTCTGCATCAAGTGTGATGCGCTGTAAAAGGTGGACAATATTATTAAATAACAGAAGTAAGCCGAGCAAAACGATGACGAAGATGTAAAAAAAGATATCATCTCTCCCCTGTGCACCCATGGCGCCTGCAAAGGCATTGCAGGCAAGGAATATCCCGAATATTGTTATTGTTGTTTTCATTGCTGATTACATTGGTTTTTAATCTGAACGAACAAAGTTATAAAGATAATGTATTATCCCTTTATGACAATACTTTTATTTTCTGAACTTTGATTGCAACCTTCTTCCCATTATAAATATTCGGCTTTTGCAAATCTTTCAAAAGACAGGGTTTACAGTATTGGGATAGATTGTTCTTGTTACCGTCCCTTTGATCAGGTTGATAATAGGATTGGAACTTGGTGGACTATCGTTATTCTTGAAAAAGAAATGGTATGTGTATATACAAAAAGATATTGAGAGACAGCCACTTCACGAACACTTGGTGTGTCCACAGCTTTTGCAGTTTAGGCATCCCTCTTCATAGATCAGTGTATCTTCCCCGCAATCGGGGCAGGTTTTATCCACTGGTTGTGTGCCGTTGGTTACGAACTTCTTAAGAGCCCTTACCACACCATTTTTCCATGTATTAAGAGACTCTCCGCTTAGGTTGAGGTTGCTCACCAGATGCACCACGAAAGGCAACGGCATGCCGTGGCGCAGCAGACCGGAGAGGAGTTTGGCATAATTCCAGTATTCTTTGTTGAATGAACGCGATAGACCTTCGATGGTTGTATGGAAACCGTCCTTGTCTTTGTATTGGAAATCATAACGGCTTTTACCTTTTTCATTACGGCTTTTGATAACGCGACCTTTTTCAACCCATTTTGGTAAGAGGAATGAGTCTTCCGCCTTTCCAGTGAAGATTTCATAGGGCCGCCCGTTGATGATTCCCACTACGGCTATCCACTTTTCATTGTTGTTCTGAAAACGTACCACATCTGCCTCTAATACTTTTGGTCTTTTAGGAGCGCTGGTTTCCGAGAATTCATTATCGTTTTTCTTTGTGTCTTTAACAAGTACTCCGCTTCTTGATCCATCACGATAAACGGTGAGACCTTTACATCCGCTTCTCCAACCAGTTTCGTAAATTTTTGCCACAATATCTTCTGTTATATTTTCGGGAACATTCACCGTTACACTAATCGAGTGGTCAACCCATTTCTGGATTTTACCTTGTAGCTCTACCTTTTTCACCCAGTCCACATCATTAGCAGTTGCTTTGTAATAGGGTGATTTTTTGATCAGTTCATTCAAATCAGCATCACTCATACGGCTGACTTTTTCAACATCATAACCATTGATTTTGAGCCAACTGACGAACTGGTGGTGAAATACCGGGTATTCCTCCCATGAGTCGCCTAGTGCATCTGTATAATCTACTTTGGCACCTTTATCAGTCGGGTTTACTTTTCTCCGTCTTTTATAAGACACCATAAATACAGGTTCAATGCCAGAGGATGTTTGCGACATCAGGCTTGTTGTTCCTGTTGGTGCAATAGTGAGCAAAGCGATATTTCTTCTGCCCCATGTGGTCATGTCTTTATATAGCTGAGGATCAGCTTCTCTAAGCCTGGATATAAAAGGGTTTTTTTCTTCCCTGATAGGGTCGTAAAATGAGAAAGATCCACGATCGCGTGCCATTTCTACTGAAGAGCGATATGCTTCAATTGCAATTGTTTTATGTACTTTTTCTGAGAAACTGATGGATTCATCAGAGCCATAGCGTAAAGAAAGAGCAGCAAGCATATCTCCCTCTGCTGTTATTCCAACACCTGTTCTACGCCCTTCCACGCATTTTTTACGGATGTTCTTCCATAGTTGCAGTTCCCTTCTTTTCACTTCTTTATCTTCAGGATCAGAATCTATTTTTTCGATTATACCCTCAATTTTTTCCAGTTCCAGATCTATAATGTCGTCCATGATGCGCTGTGCAAGGCGAACATGTTTTTTAAATTTTGGGAAATTGAATTTCGCATCAGCAGTGAAAGGATTATCCACATAACTGAGCAGATTGATTGCAAGCAACCTGCAACTGTCATAGGGACAAAGAGGTATTTCACCGCATGGATTTGTAGAGATTGTTTTAAATCCTAAATCGGCATAACAATCAGGAATTGATTCCCTTCTAACAGTGTCCCAGAATAAGATGCCAGGTTCAGCAGATTGCCATGCGTTGTGGATGATTTTTTCCCATAATTTGGAAGCGGATATCTCTTGCCTGTATTTTGGATTGGGTGAGTCTATGGGAAATTGCTGAACGTATGTTTTGTCATTCAATGCTGCATGCATAAATTCGTCATTAATCCTTACAGAAACGTTTGCACCGGTTACTTTTGTGCCATCCAGTTTGGCATCAATAAAATTTTCCGCATCAGGGTGTTGGATAGAAATGCTGAGCATCAATGCCCCTCTTCTTCCATCCTGCGCAACTTCACGAGTAGAATTGGAATACCTTTCCATGAAAGGGACAATACCTGTAGAAGTAAGGGCACTGTTCATCAAGGGACTGCTTTTTGGTCTGATGTGAGATAAGTCGTGACCAACACCGCCTCTACGCTTCATCAGTTGAACCTGTTCTTCGTCAATTTTCATGATACCTCCATATGAGTCAGCTTCACCAGTGGTTCCGATTACAAAACAATTTGACAAGGATGCAATTTGAAAATTGTTGCCAATTCCGGTCATTGGACCACCTTGTGGAATGATATACCTGAAATCTTTCAATAAATTATATATGTCTTCTTCGGATAAAGATCCGGGATAGCCCGATTCAATTCTGGCAATTTCTTTTGAGATTCTCCTGTGCATGTCATCAGGTGTCAATTCATAAATTGATCCCTTTGAATCTTTTAAAGCATATTTATTGATCCAGACATCAGCGGCAAGGCTGTCACCGTTAAAATATTCAGTTGTTGCAGCGAGTACTTCTTCTCTTTCATAGACTGTTTTCACATCATATTTTTTATCGTTAGTTGATTTTTCTGTATTTATCTTTTTGCCGGGTTCTTTTATTGCTTGTTTTACTTCAACTAACATAATTTCATGTGTTTAATTAATGAATAAAATCCTGATTATCAAAATGGTTAATTTTATTTAAATGCATTTTTCTGAGGTTTCAAAATTGGTTAAAAAAAACGTTACATAACAAGCTCCTTTTTCCACAACATCATATTTTTTATGAACATAACAGGTTGAAAATATCTCAAAAATCAGGAGGATAAAAATACAATCCCAATGCCAGCATATATTACAAGCCATTTATTAAAAATCAACAATACAAGGTTAACATCCTGAAAAAATCCTATAAATATTCAGGTTAATCAATGATACAAAGGGTTTTGGAAGATTATGAAAATTATTATCATAAAAGTTGAAAAGTTGATGTGGTGGAGGTCATTATTAGCGCAATAGGCAAAGAGCATAAACTAAGCGGCTTGCTGCGCAACAAACGAGACAGCATGGCCAACGAGGCTGCAAGATGCCCTCATTCCCCAAATCCTTAAAATTAATGCAATTCCTTAGCGAATAGTCATCATTCCCTTGAGAATAGTCATTATTCCCTTACGAATAGCCGTTCTTCCCTCGCGAATAGCCATTCTTCCCTTGCGAATAGCC
>CAZUDW010000049.1:0-20944 GCA_964619305.1 uncultured Flavobacteriales bacterium | reverse complement strand
AACAGCATATAACTGAACGGTTACGAATAACTAAACAAAACAGATGATAAAAAATGAATTTTCAGGACTCACCATAAGATACATCTGGGCTACCGACTATATTTTTGCCTTTATAAGTAGGTAAACGAAGACTCTGTCTATATTACCGGATTATCAAATATTTTTATTTAATTTTTCATCATTGTTTTATACAATCAGCATGTTGAAACTCACGATTTCAACATTAAAACTGTGGATTGCAACATTGATATTTGAGTTATCATCATTATAACCGAGAGTTTTGTCATTGGAATCGGCACATTTAACATTATAATTGAGAGTTACGTCATTGGAATCGGCACTTTTAACATTATAATTGAGAGTTTCGTCATTAGAATCTACGATTTCAACCTTGCAACTGTGGGTTGCAACATTATAACCGAGAGTTACGTCATTGGAATCGGCACTTTTAACATTATAACCGAGAGTTACGTCATTGGAATCGGCACTTTTAACATTATAACCGAGAGTTATATCATTGGAATCGGCACTTTTAACATTATAATCGAGAGTTTTGTCATTGGAATCGGCACTTATAACATTATAAACGAGAGTATCATCATTGGAATCGGCACTTTTAACATTATAACCGAGAGTTTTGTCATTGATATGTATATTTTATTTTTTATTTTCACTAAAGGGGATTTCTATAAATGTAACTCATCAGTCATATTCAAATTGAACAAGAAGCTATTTGCTATTGGCTTTTAGCTTTTATCAGCCAGAATTAACAACTAACAGCCAAAAGCACAGATGATAAAGGAATGAATTTTTAGAATACGCCTTAAACTACTCAACATTCAGGCAAAATCCTTTGCTATGTATATTTGTGATTTCTACGGATGGGTCGTCTTTAAGGTATTTTCTTAATTTAGATATAAAAACGTCCATGCTCCTTGAATTATAATAAGAATCATCTTCCCAAATAGCTTTTAAAGCGAATTTCCTTTCCAGAACATCATTTTTGTTCATACACAATAATCTGAGTAACTCACTTTCACGTGTACTTAGTTTTTGAGTTTGATTATTATAACTCAAAATATGCTTTTTGGGATAGAAAGTATATTTGCCTATCTGGAATATTTGTTTATTGGGTTCTTTATTTCCCTCGCCAAGTCTTTTAAAGATAGCCTGCATTCTTAGTAATAGCTCCTCCATGCTGAAAGGTTTTGTAATATAATCGTCAGCTCCAATCTTAAAGCCTTCAATTCGGTCATCTTTCATCGATTTGGCAGTGAGAAAAATAATCGGCATTTGTTTATTGAGTTTTCTAATTTCCCTGGCAAGCGTAAAACCATCTTTAACAGGCATCATGATATCGAGAATGCATAAATCAAAGTCGTTTTTCACAAATTCATTAAATCCTGCATTGCCATCCTTACACAAAGTAGGAGAAAGTCCTTTAGCTTTAAGATAGTCACTTAGAATATTGCCCAGATTAGGATCGTCTTCGGCTATTAATATGTTTTTATTTTTCATTTTCAATATTATTAAATGGTAAAAAGATTCTGAATGTACTTCCTTCACCGGAATTACTTTCAAGGGAAATCTCTCCACCATGTTTTTCAACAATTATTTTTACATAACTCAGACCCAGTCCAAATCCTTTTACATTATGCACATTACCGGTAGGAACTCTATAAAGGCGTTCAAAAATTCTCGCCTGATCTTCTTTTTTAATCCCAATACCATTATCAGAAATAGAAATATCTATACCATCATCAATATTTTCAGTTCTGATATTTATCACCGGTTGATTTGTACAATACTTATTTGCGTTATCTAAAATGTTGTATAAAACATTGGCAAGGTGCATAGGATCACCATATATTACAGGGTTTGATGCCTTGAATGTTTTTGTTAATAATCCTTGTTTTTCTTTTAATTGGATGCTTATTCGTTCTGAAACGGTATCAATTAGTGAATGAATATTCAGCTCAGTTTGTTTTAATTTAAATTTTCCTTTATCTAATACAGCGCTTTGTAGCACGTTTTGCACCATCACTCCTAATCTTTTATTTTCTTCCTGTATCATGTTTATATACCTGCTAAATGTATTCTTATCTTTCTTGATTGTATTATCAATCAGTGCTTCACAAGCAAGGGATATAGTAGAAATAGGCGTTTTTAATTCATGTGTCATATTGTTAATTAGCTCTGTTCTCAACTCAGTAAGTTTTCGTTGCCTGATGATGGTATTGATAGAATAAGTGAAGATTAATATTATTGCAAGCGTAACGATTGCAGAAATCAATAGCACTTTCCAGAGCATTAGTAAAACTGTGCCTGTTTGATTAGTAAAACATACTTTAAGATAATCAGGGCCCTGGATGATGTCATTTGGAAATATTTTGATTTGGTAACGTGAATTTAGAAGTTCATTATTCATGGTAGAATCGCTTGACAGGACAATCAATCCTTCAGAATTAATGATCCCAAAGGAATAATCGCCATCAATACCATTATTCTTGAACTCCGAATTAATGATAGAATCCAGCTGATTTTTATGAATTCTATCCTCTATTTTGGAATATAAATTTACCTGAAAAAGGCGCTTTACGATATCCCCTACAAAAGCCGTTTTATGTATGACCCTGTTTCTGAGAATGCTGTCGAGTCTTCCTTCGCTTAATTTAATTCCTCTGTTTTTATTCTGCAATCCTAATGCTAATTTCATATTAATCAATTCATCAAGATCCAAAGAGTCTGTGGAGGACACATTCCTGCTTATTACTTTATCAACCTCTTTGTCTTTGCTTTTTTCAGTAACTTTGATGGTTATCTTCCCTTTTTCATTCTTAATGTCCTTTACAATCAGGTATTCCATGCCTGAATCAGGAGCATATTGTTTTATATTATACAATGTGTCTTCATCGAAAAAAAGATAGCTTGCTTGCTCATGGGATCTCAGATTTTCTAATGCTTCTTGTTCTTCAAGCTTTTTAACAACTGATGTAAGTGCATCACTGACATTCCTTCCAAATTCTTCATTCTTTAATTTGACAGCATTATTTATCCAGAATAGTTGGACACCAATCAGACCACACAGCACAATGGAGATTGCAACAATAAGAATTTTAACAAGTTGCTTATTCATATTACAAAAATATACCTTATAAAATGAGATTACTTTTCTTTAACACATTTTAACATTTTATAACAGATTTTTAACATGAATGTCTTGTAACATTATCATTCTTTGCAACGTCATGAGAATGATGGATAGTTTGCAAATAAACATGAATGTTTTATTAGGAAGCCGGTAGAGGATTAGGTTTTATGTTATCCGGCAAATTAAAGCGGAGACGGCACCTGTTAAGGTGCTGTCTTTTTTTATAGTCGTTGGTACTTCTCTTTTAAAAATTCTTCGAAAGGACTCAGGTTAGCCATCACTTGTAGTTCAATATATTTGTTGTGATAATTATAATCGGATTTTTGTTTCTGAAGTTCTTTGATTCTGTGTGCATCAAAATTTTGTAAAGCTTTCTTTTGTTCAGAAGTCAAATCCTTCCCATTAATTTCCCATTCTCTTAAATCGTTAATAGACACTTCTCCTCCAATCAATGCACGGGCACATAATTGTTTGTAAATTGTATTCACCGAATCAATTCGAATCATAATAATCAAGGTGTTAACAATTGCAATTGTACAGACAAATTGTTCAGATAATTCCAGTGGAAATTTAATATTTCAACATGCTGATGTTAAAGCGCTATTATCAATAAAATAGATGGGAGTACTTTATTCTTTGAATTTGTGAATGAATTAATACATTGATCAATAAAGATATTCATTCATTGCTAGATATCAGAATTGTATAATTACAGCATTGGTTTTACATGGGAATTAGTGTTGCTTTTTAAATTGCTTTATGGCATCAGAGGTAAATTCTGAAAGCACAAGTTTCCCACTCATCTTAGCCCTGTCCTGCATCAGCAAATCCCAATGATCGGTTCCTTCCCAGAATATTTTTTTAAGCATCGACATTGCTTCTGGGTTGCTCCTTGCAAGAGTTGTTGAGAGCTCTTGTACTGCACCATCAAGTTTAGAAATATTTTCAAATACATCAGCATAAAGGCCATTTCTCTTTGCCCAATCAGCCGATTGCCATTTTGTAGCTTCTAATGTTAATTGACTGAAAGCCGGCAACCCCATCTTCCTTTGCACAATGGGACCAACTACAAATGGGCCTATTCCAATTGATAATTCACTTAGTTTCACCATGGCATGATTAGTGGCATATGAAATGTCAGTGGCTGCAGCTATACCAACACCTCCACCAACTGCCTTTCCCTGTATGCGCCCGATAATCAGTTTTGGGCATTTGCGCATAGCTGAAACCAACTTGGCAAAACCTGAAAAAAAATGTGATCCCTCCAATTCATTTGAAATAGAGACCAACTCATCAAAGGAGGCGCCTGCGCAAAACGTGCGATCTCCCGCACTTTTTAATACAATAACTCTAATTGCTGCATTTTTCCCTGAGTCTTCAATACTTGCTGCCAATTTTGCCAGTAGGTTACCAGGCAGGGAATTGCTTGCCGGATGATAAAATTCAATTGTTGCAATACCGTTTTTAATTGCAACTTGAACGCTACCCGAATCAATAGTTTTCATGAGGGTTCATTATTGTTTTCAGCAAAAGTGATCACATAACCATTCAAATCCAAAATTGAAAATTCTATAGTGTTGTAGAAGGTGCTTTCAATAGAGGAGATAATCTCAACTTCGTCTTCAAGTGCCAAATATATCTCCCGGATGCCTTGGACATAAATATACAAAGTAAGACCACTACCGGGTTTTTTGCCTGATTCCTGTGCAAGATTGTTGCTTAAGGATCTGCGGCTTTGAAACATTATCACAACATCATTGCGTTTCACCAAAGCCCAGTCAAAATCTCCTTGTTCAGGAATGGTTTTAAGAACTGAAAATCCAAGTTTATTTTTATAGTATTCGATAGTTTCCGTGACATTGTCGACCAAAAGGTTAGTAGTGATAGATTTAAAAATCATTCTATATGGTTTAGTATTTTTACTTAGATAAAAAAATCACCAGGAAATTTATCATTGACTCTACCAAAAATGAGTTATACTTTTTCCAGAATAACTGCATAGCCCTGTCCTACGCCAATACACATCGTTACCAGGGCATAACGTACATTTTGTTTATGCAATTCAATTGCAGCAGTGTTCAGAATACGGGCACCAGTCATACCTAATGGATGACCAAGAGCAATACCGCCACCATTTGGGTTCAATCTTTGATCATCATCAGCAATTCCAAGTTCTCTTGTGCAAGCCAATGATTGAACCGCAAATGCTTCATTTAGTTCAATTACTCCCATGTCATCTAAGGACAAACCTGCTTTTTTAAGGGCTTTTTTTGATGCTTCTACCGGACCTATTCCCATTATACGTGGTTCAACTCCACTTACGCTTGATGAAACTATACGGGCTTTAGGAGTAAGATTATTTGTTTTCAAGCCTTTGTCAGAAGCAACTAAAACCGCAATAGCACCATCATTAATACCCGATGAATTTCCTGCTGTAACACTTCCATTTTTTTTAAATGCCGGGTTCAACTTTGCCAACTTTTCAATAGTTGTTCCTGGTTTAACGAATTCATCTTTATTAAAAACTATGGGGTCAGCTTTACGTTGTGGAATTTCAACGGGCGTGATTTCCTCAGCAAGTCGACCGTTTTGCTGAGCTTGTGTTGCTTTCATTTGCGACCAATAGGCAAATTGATCCTGGTCTTCACGGCTGATATTATATTTTTCATTGAGATTTTCCGCAGTTTTCCCCATGCCTTCAGTTCCATACATATCTTCCATTTTAGGATTTATGAATCTCCATCCAATACTGGAATTGTGCATCTGGGAGTCACTGCCAAATGGTGTAGATGGTTTGGATATAACCCATGGTGCACGTGTCATATTTTCCACTCCGCCACAAATAAACAAATCGCCATCATCTGCTTTAATAGCTCTGTTGGCGTGTATTACTGCTGACATACTTGAAGCGCAAAGGCGATTAATTGTTTCACCTGGCACAGTGTAGGGTAAACCGGCAAGCAACAAAGCCATCCTGCCCACATTTCTGTTATCTTCTCCTGCCTGATTAGTACAACCGAATATGACATCATCTATTTGAGCAGGCTCTAATTCTGGATGTTTTAGAATTAAATTTTTAATGACTAAAGCAGCCATATCATCAGTCCGGACTTTAGAAAGGGAGCCCCCAAATTTACCTATTGCCGTTCTTATTCCATCAACTATATATGCATTTTCCATGATAATATTTTTTGCAAATATGGCATTTACAGGCGTAAAAGGCAACCAACTAACCTGGAGATTTAATAACTATATTAATTAATTCAAATTTTGTTTTATTTCAGGAAACTCCTTTTTGTCGATCTCTTTCAGCTCTTTAAACCAATAATTGATACCTGCTATTCGAAAAGAACAGATCAAAGCATTATGAGTTTTTGTATTCCAAAACATTAGATCACGAGTTCCTTTAAATTCAACAACAAAACGCTGCGAACTTGACTGCTTGCGTGATTTTCGTATCTCATAATGATGAAGGGATTTTCCAAGTATTAAATCCACATATTTTTCTTTGATATTATAATCTATAAAAGCCACACCGTCAACCAGTATAAATTCATTATTAAGATTGATATAAATATCATTGCTTTGATAGGTCTGGGAACTTGCAATAGTGGGCAGTAATAAGGATAAAATGAACAATCGAAGAATCATTCTATCTCGTAAAATTTCAATGAAAACATTTGTGGATGGATGTTTTGAGATCTAATTAATATAATACGCATAGCCGGATTGAATGAGAAAACAAGATTATCCGTATAAAATAATCGTGTCCCCAGATGCTCTTTAGTCATGTAATTAAATCTGAAATTGTTTATGCCATTAAGAAAGTTTCTAATTTCAGGAGAAGGGCTATTAATTTGAATAGTAGAATCACGAAGATTCAATGTGATAGTAGAATTTCCGGGTGATTCTGATTCGAGTCGCTCTCCATAATTAATGCTTACATACTTACGCGCCTGGTATATCAGCAAATCATCCTGAGCTAAGGCAAACCCGGGAGCAGCATAAAGAAATATATACAGCAGAAATTTCATTCACTGGTTTCAAAACTACAAAATATTTCAGTGTTGAAATTCTGTCTTTAAAACACAATAGATGAAACAGATCGGTAACAATAGCAGAGCAATTTCGTTTGAACTGATCATGGATGATGGAATTTGTTGAATTGCTGCGAGTTACAAAAAATATTTTATCTTTAATTTTATTTTGATGAAAACTTGGCATTGTTTGTTATCAGCAGGATTGATATTCACTTATCTTTTGCTTCATTCTTGCTCACCAAAAACATGTGGGGACTCATCAATATGCCAATGTCATAACAAAGCACACAAACACAAAGTAGGAGCAGCTACAGATTTATCTTACCAGGAAGGGGAAAAGAAGAACAAACCCGACTGGTATAAAAAGAAGGCAGGATTAAAAAAAGACCGGGGTGAGCCAATTACTCCTATTGGTGTTTCGACATCAATCGTTTATCAAGAGGGTGAAAAGAAAATGAGACACCATAAATACAAGGTAAAACACAGGCTCTCGGAAGCTAAAAGTAATAGAAAAAGACGAGAGAAATTCTAAAAAAGCATACAAACAGGGTTTAGCAAATGAATTGTTACATTTGTGTTAATTCCCGTAATTATTCAATTTAAAGCTTATTTCAAATGCGTTGTTTTATCGTGTTCATAATGTTGGTGCTTCCGGACTTTTCCTCCGCTCAACATGATTTAATCGCTATAGAAGGCGACACAACTTATATGCAAAAAGCAGAGATATTATATGGTGAAAATAAACCACTTTATAGGTGGATGCTTAAAAAGTCAGCTCCTGATGGTTATTGGAAAATCTACCGGGATAAGTATAAAAAGATGCTTTCATCAGAGGGGAAAATCAAGGGAGGTAAGAGAGATAGTGTTTGGGTCAGATATGATAAAAAAGGAAGAAAAGCAGTTGAAATGATTTATTTAAATGGATTTTTAAATGGGCAGGAAGTTTACTTCAACACACGTACAAACAGCAAATTAATGATATACACTTATAAGAATGGGATTAAAAATGGACCATATGTGATTTATCATGCCAACGGAGTAAAATGGGAAGAGGGTTCATTTAGAAACGGTGTCCCAAATGGAGAATGGAAAAGCTGGAACAAAGAGGGAAAATTAATCCATACCCGATATTATCAGGATGGTAGTTTGGTGAAAGAACAACTGTTTTAAAAATCATCTGGAATTTCAATTGTGATATGGGTCAAACCATATAATGAACCAATTTCGATTCAATAGAATCAAATATTATTGACTGATGTTACGCAAAGATTATGATAAATCTGCAACATGGATGTTAAGCGGATGATCAACGTCAATTTCGTTAGCCCATTGTAAAAAGCCTAAAAGATATCTTGTTTCAAGTTTCATAGCCATGTCAATATCATCTCTTGAGGCTGTTTTATTATACAGAGCATCTGCAGCTTCATTAATATCAACAAAAACGACTTTTTTATTGGCAGAAACTAATGCCAGGGTGATACCGCTTTCCATAGTCTCCAAACCGATAACACCTTCTTTATTGATTTCAAATTAAGAAGTATAAACAAAGATAATTAACAAGCATTCAATTTTTTCTGTATAAAACCAACAATAAGACCGGAAGGAGAAAGAGATCACAAATCAATGCTATAAATAGAGTGATACCAACAAGAACACCTATATAATAAGTACTTGTAATTTCAGAAAACAAAAGGCAAATAAAACCAGAACAGAGAATACAAGTTGTGACAATCATTGCTTTCCCTGTTGAGAGAAAGGTTCTTTTTAATGCATATAACACAGAACGGCCATGAGAAAGTTCTACTTTAAATCGAGTTAAGAAATGGATTGTATCATCCACTGCAATACCAAAGGCAATAGTAAAAATAATGGATGTAGAAATTTTAAGATCAATGCTGAAATACCCCATTAATCCTGCAATAATTATCAATGGAAGGATATTCGGGATAAGTGCAATTATCAGCATTCCGATGTTACGATAAAGAATCGCCATTAGCAAAGCAACGATTCCAAAAGCAAGTAAAAGGCCTCTTATCATATTCCAACTTATATACTCATTGTTCCTGTCAATCATCGTTCCCATGCCTGTTACTTTATAACCAAGAATTGATGTATCTATGTTGGTTTCAATAAAACTATCTAATGCAGCATCTAGTATTTTGAATTGATAACCTCCAAGATCGTTGATTTTACCGGAAATTCTACCGTGAATTTTATTCCGGGTAATATATTTTCTCCCTTTGTTTGTTGATATGAATCGTATTAATGTTGAAGATATTTTTTTTAACTCAATTTCATTTTTTGGCAGGCAGTACCATTGATCATTCCCACCGTGCAAAGACCTGTTAGCTGTTTTCACAAATGTTAGAGGGGATGTTAGGAAACCGCAACCATAATCAGTATATAGGTATGTTTCGATTTTTGATAGTTCATTCAGACAAGGAAGAGATAAGAGATTTCTATTTAATGAATCTTTTATCCAAACCTCCATTTCGAAAGAACGGAATCCGGAAAAATCGTTTTCAAAAAAACGATAATCCTGAATACGTTCATCGTTTTCTGAATAATCTTCGAGAAATGAGTTGTTCACTTTTAAGCTTAAGATTCCGCCAACTGCCAGTATACATACAAAGCCAGATAGAGCAAGTATCACTGTACGGTTTTTCAAAATTTTCGGGAACAACCTTGTAAGTAGTTTTTGCCATAATCCCCTTTTGCGTTGAGGAGGTATTAAATTGAATTTTTTATCCGTTATAATCACCGCAGGGACCAGAGTAAATATAAGTACAAGTATAAACCCAACCCCTACTGCTGTAAATATTCCAAAATCAATTGTTGGTTGGATGTGTGATGTTGTTAGTGACAGGAAGCCTGTTGCTGTAGTCAGGCAAGTCAGTATAGTTGCTTTACCAACTATTTTATAAGTATTGATAAGTGCTTTTTGTTTTATTTTCCCTTTTTGAAACTCTTCAATCAGCTTTTCAAATAAATGAACTACAGCAGATATGCCAACAACAAATAGAATCGTTGGCATCAAAGTGACCATCAGTGTAATGGGTTTGTTAAAAAGTACCATCGTTGCCTGTATCCACAAAGCCGATATAATGACAACAGATAGCGGTAACAGAATTCCCCTGACCGACTGAAAAGCGAAGTATAAAAACACAATTAACAATAACAAAGACATTACAATAAACAATACCATTTCTTTTTTCATCCGGTCAATAAAGTAATATTGCCCTTTAATTTTGCCGGCAATATGGTTCTCATCAAAATGTGCAGCAGAAACAATTTTTTCGATCCTTAATAGCAGGCTGTCATTGGTCGATTTTGGCATGGATTCACCGGTTTTTACAAAAAGAGAAATAGATTTACCATCTTCAGATATAAGAGAACCAATCATATATCCGGAATTATAAATCCTGATGGAATCTTTTTTATATTCCTTAGGATTATTGGTATGAAAGTAAGGTATGTTGATAGGTCCAAGAGGTCCGATAATTACTCTTTTCTCTGTAATAGGGGAAATAACATACTCAATGTGAGAGGTTTTTGTAAGAGTGTCTGTAATATGTTGGACTTTTTGTAAAAAAACTGAATCAAACACACCTTGGTTTGACTTTAATCCTATCAGTAGAAAATCATTGTCGGTTTCAAATTTTTTAGTAAATGCTTTATAAAAGGCCAGTTCTTTGTCTTTTGAAGGGAAAAAATGCTCAAATCCGTAGTCGAATTTTGAATCTTTCAAAAAGAAAACGGTGATTGTGGTTAAAATAATAGTCAACAGGATGATCACCTTGGATAAGAATATATTATATTTTCTGATCAACAGATTGTAACTTTGTAGATTTTGCGTACAAAATTGATAAAAGTAGCTCCATATCATAATAATAATAAACAGATCAGGGTATTTTTATGCAGTTTATTACTGTCTTTAATAAGTTTGAATGTTTTATGCCAGGAGGATTCACTTCATAAAAAGAGAAATTCCATCATAGCAATACCTTTGGTCTTCTATAAGCCGGAAACCAAGTGGGGAGGTGGAGTAGCTGCAATTACGGCTTTCAGGTTTCGCAATGAGCCAGACTTGTCAAAGCAATCGCAGATACATTTTGGTTTGGCATATACTCAGGAGAGGCAGGCATTGGTTTATATTCCGTATGATCTGTTTATAAAAAATAACAATTGGAGATTTTATGGAGAATTTGGATATTACAATTATTCCTATCGTTTTTTTGGTATAGGGAATGACTCACAAGATGATATAGGAGAGCAATATAGAGTCATTTATCCTCGTTTTAGAATAACAGCTCTGTATCAATTAATGCATAATCTGTATGCTGGTTTAAGGTATTGGTTTGAGGGATATAATATTGTCAGCTATGACCCGAATGGATTATTGCAAACCGGAGAGATAAGCGGGAGTAATGGTGGAATAACTTCAGGGGTAGGGGTTAATACGGTTTACGATAACCGGGATCAGGTTTTTGATTCAGGTAAAGGTTGGCTGATTGACTGTTCTGTGCAGTGGTTTGACCAAAACACCGGAAGTGATTACGATTACACTAAATATAGATTAGATGCTTCCCGTTATTTCAGGACTGTTTATGGACAGGCTTTAGCTTTTAATTCCTATATCATCTTGAGCAGTGGAAATCCACCGTTCAATCGCTTAGCGTTACTGGGAGGTCATCAGCATTTAAGAGGTTACTATATGGGCAGGTACGCAGATAAACAAATGTGGACTGCCCAGACGGAATATAGAATACCTCTGTTCTGGCGTATAGGTGTTGTGGGATTTGTTGGATGTGGAATGGTGGCACATACTCTGTCCGGATTTAAGATGAATAATTTTAAATATGCTGGAGGTGGAGGATTGAGGTTTGCATTAAACAAAAAAGATCATATTAATGTTAGGTTAGATGCAGGTTTCGGAGAGAACACAAGGGGTTATTATCTCATTATAGGAGAAGCTTTTTAACAGTTGTGGATGTGACAGAAGTGAGAAGAGGAACTAAAGCCTAATTCCAATAACGGTGATGTCATCTACCTGTTCTAAATTACCCTTCCATTCATTTAGTTCTTTTTCTAATTTTTCTTTCTGATCATCCATTTGGAGTTTATGTATATCGGCCAGCTTATCTTTAAATCGTTTATACATGAATTTTTTGCCTTTTGGCCCACCAAACTGATCCGGAAATCCATCAGTAAAAAGATAAAACACATTTTCTTTGACGTTTGAAGAATTGTTAAGATAATGTGTAGTGAATGGCATACGTGATTCAAATTTTCCAATGGGTTGTTTATTGGCTTTAATTTCAATAAATGAAGCATTCTGAAAATACCAGAGTGGAGTATTTGCACCACTCCATTGTATTTGTTTAGTGACTGTATTAATTGCGAGTAAGGAAATATCCATCCCATCGTTTATTTGTCCACCGCTTTTCTCAAAGGTTTCCAGAACCAGGTCTGTAGCAGTATCAAGAATTTTACCAGTTTCCCGAATATTGCATTCATTTACAGTACGGTATAAAGCATTACTACAAACTACAGAAACCATAGCTCCGGGAACACCGTGTCCTGTGCAATCAGCTGCTGCAATGAAGATAAATTCGTCTATTGCTTCCATCCAGTAAAAATCTCCTGCAACAATATCTTTTGGTTTGTAGAGGACAAAGCTGTGGGGGAGGTGTTCTTTTAATAATTCAAACGGTGGGAGTATTGCTTGCTGAAGTCTTTTTGCATAAGTAATACTGTCGAGTATCTCTTTGTTTTTTACTTCAACAATTTCTTTTTGTGCTGAGATAATTAAATTGTCGTGTTTTTTTTGACGAAATGCTTTAAATAAAGAAAAAAAAGCAACCAATGCCAGAATAGAGACAAGAACACTACCCCATGTATATATTCTTTGCATGTTTAATTGTTGGTCTTTGCGGGATAATTCCAAGTTGTGCAATTTTAATTCTGAAATCGCCTTCAAAGAATCTTCCCTGGTTTGCATATCAATAAAAAACTTGGTTTGCAATGCATTTAATTTTTGAGCATCCTGAATGACATTCAAGCTATCTTTGTATTGAATCATAGATTTTAGAGACTCGGCAGCTTTTTTGTAGTTCCCGGTTTTTTCATAGTATTCACTCCATAACTTATACATTTCTGCCAGAACCTGTATATTATTATATTTAGCTGCATTACTTTCACAGTAGCTTAAATACTTTCTCATCAAATCATTTTTTTTCATCATATTTGCTATATCAGCAAGCGCTAAATAGGCGGCTGAGAGACCATAATCATCGCCCATCTCTTTTGTTATTTGTAAACTTTTTGTAGCATAATCCATGGCTTTGGTATAATCACCTGTTCCTTTGTAACAGTAACTTAAATTATATATCATATCCGCTTGATCCTCTTGTTGTCCCGCCAGTTGTGCCAGCTTGATACCTTGGTTATACCATGCTATAGCGTCAATATACTTGCCCTGATTTTTAAAAATTAGACCTATATTATTAATTGCTTTAGTTATAATTGAGGTGTCTTTGGTTTCATTCCCAGCCTCTATCGCAGCGTCTAAATAAAGTTTTGCAAGGCTGTCATTACCCATATCCCTGTATAACATTCCGATATTGATATAGATATTACCTTTTCCAATTTGGTTGGTTGTAGTTAAATATTGCAAGCTGATAAGATAATTCTTCAATGCTTTGTTTTGGTTTCCCTGGACATAATAAATAACTCCAATGTTAGTCCTTGTTCTTAAAATTGCGACAGAGTCATTTATTCTTAATGCAAGGTTTAAAGCAGAATCACCATATTTTAAACATTGTGACCATTCGCTTTTCGGATAATAGAATTTTAACAATTCATTATAAAGTTTAATTAATTGTATGTAATTATTACTCTTTTTTGCAAGGTTGATGGCAATCTGTATATGATGTAGAGCAAAATCAGGGAAGGAGTCATGATTTATCAAAAACACGTTATCATATGCTTTTATTAGTTTACTTGTGTCTGAAGAATGATTAAGAATTTCTGAGGTTGAATCTGGCAGTACTTGTGCCCGAATATCAGAAAATGGGAAAATCCCCCAACAGATGTAGAAAGTTATCCTTAATAGGATTGTAAAGATTTGTAATTTTTTATTTAGTACCTGTTTCAGCGTATTATTAGTTTGAACATTTCCGATAAATAAGTGTTCTGAAGGGAAATAAAATACATCCCACTACTAAAATCAGATACATCCAAAATTACCGTGTTATTTCCTGTTCTGAGATCATGGCAATCAGAATAAACTGATTGACCTTGCAGGTTATTGATCCTGATTAGAGTCTGGCAATAATATTTACTTAGAATATCAATTTTAAGATCGATTTTTGCGGGGTTGGGGCTGATCAGAATTTTAAAATCAGAATTTTTTCTTTGGGGTGTTTGTTGAGAGATGCCAACATAAAAATTGTGTTCGTAAGTAAATCCTTTGTAATCAGCAGTGAAACGCCATTGTCCGGAAGGAGCACTGCTGCCAGGAACCATCCAGTAATACATATAAGCTGCAGCAAAAAAAGAATTATTACAGACCCATGGCCAGGATCCCCAGACCGAATTATCTGGTTGATATATTGTGATAATAACCGAATCTCCTGCCGAAAGATGCCTGTAATATGTCATCAGATAAATGGTGTCGGTTTGCCAGAAATAATTTTTTTCATTTTGTATGGTGGGCTGAGGGCAGGGCAGAAAGATAGGAGGGCTGCTGTTGGTACGTATTCGATTGATTGCAGGGTCTATTTCAGGTTTTTGATTAGCCCACCAGCTATAAGTATTTAAAGTGTTACAAGTTCCGGCAAAAGGGTCAATAAGGTTGGAAGACTGGTCAAACACCTGAAAATGTAAATGCGGACCAGAAGAATTCCCTGAACTGCCAACTATCCCCAGATACTCACCCAATGCAATTGAATCTCCGATGTTTTTTTGAGTAACCGAACCATTTTTCATATGTCCGTACCATGCATAAGATCCATCACCGTGTATGATGGATACATAATTCCAGGGATTGTTGTTCATTGAACAACTTTTATCGAAATTACCGTCTTGTTTATCTATTATAATACCGGGTGCAGCAGCAATGATCTGCACAAGATCGCTATCCATTTTGTTCCAGGGAAATGGCCAGATAAAAAAATCACTGCCCTGGTGGTTGTACCCGCTATTCGTGTCATAAGTCAAATCACCACAATTAAAATCAGAAAGCTGGTTAGGATATGTAGGATCATGATCAACATAAGCACTCATTGCATGATAGCCATAATCAGTTAAATTTCCTGAAGCTTTCAGCGGCCATTCAAACAATAATGGTGTTGCAAATTGCCTGACAGATATAACAGATATAATAGATGCTTCTTTCAATGAATCTATGTTGTGTAGATTCCTGTCCAAGTATATTGCCTGAATGGAATCTGATAAACAATAGGTGGGAAGTAAATTACAAGGTTGTAGTACTGCACTTGAAGAACGCACTTGCCCGTATGTGTATATATATGAAAGAAATAAAAAGAAGACTATGGTTTTTTTCATTTGTAATTACATATTTCTTCTGTATTGCCCTCCAACTGCAAAAAGAGTATTGGTGATCTGACCTAAACTGCATTTTTTCACCGTTTCCATAAGCGCATTAAAAATGTTTTCATTTCTGATGGCAGCCAGTTGAACTTTGCGAAGTTGCTCATTGGCTTCCTTGTTATTTCTTTTAGTTAACTGTTTGATTGTGTTGATCTGGTTCTTTTTTTCATTGTCAGAAGCCCGGATAACTTCTTCAGGAATAATGGTTGGAGAGCCGGCAGAACTTAAAAAAGTATTAACTCCAATAACCGGTAATTTTCCGGAGTTTTTTAAGTTTTCATAATATAATGATTCTTCCTGTATTTTGCTGCGCTGATACATTGTTTCCATAGCGCCTAAGACTCCTCCTCTGTCAGTAATTCGGTCAAATTCAGCCAATACAGCTTCTTCTACAAGATTTGTTAATTCCTCAATAATAAAACTGCCTTGCAGTGGATTTTCATTTTTAGCAAGCCCAAGTTCGTGGTTAATTATTAATTGAATGGCCATTGCCCTCCTTACGCTTTCTTCTGTTGGTGTTGTGATTGCTTCATCATAAGCATTTGTATGCAGGGAATTGCAATTATCATAAATTGCATATAAGGCTTGCAAAGAGGTTCTTATATCATTAAATGATATTTCCTGTGCATGCAGAGATCTGCCACTGGTCTGTATATGATACTTAAGTTTTTGTGCCCTCTGATCAGCACCATATTTGAGTTTGACAGCTGTTGCCCATATTCTTCTTGCCACTCTTCCAATAACAGCATATTCAGCATCAATCCCATTGCTAAAGAAGAAGCTTAAATTTGGGGCAAATACATTAATATCCATTCCGCGACTCAGGTAATATTCTATATAAGTGAACCCATTTGCCAATGTGAAGGCTAGTTGTGTAATAGGGTTTGCTCCGGCTTCAGCAATGTGATAACCTGATATGGAAACGGAATAAAAATTTCTTACATGGTTTAAGTTAAAGTATTCCTGAACATCTCCCATGAGTCTTAGCGCAAACTCTGTCGAAAAAATACATGTGTTTTGTGCCTGGTCTTCTTTTAGTATATCTGCCTGAACAGTGCCTCTTGTTTTTGAAATTGCATCTGCTTTGATATTTTGGTAAACGTCTTTTGGAAGCAGCTGATCCCCAGTAACACCTAAAAGCATAAGTCCAAGTCCGTCATGGCCTTTTGGTAAATCGCCATGATAAACCGGTGGTTGTGAATTTTGCTTTGACAAAATGGAAGCAATTTTCTTTTTTGTTTTCTCCGTTAGCCCTTCTTTCCTGATATATAGTTCACATTGTTGGTCTATAACCGTATTCAAATAAAATGCAAGCATCATGGGGGCAGGCCCATTAATTGTCATTGAAACGGAAGTTTTAGGATCACATAGATCGAACCCGGAATATAACTTTTTAGCATCATCAAGACAGCAAACTGATACACCGGAGTTGCCAATTTTTCCATAAATATCCGGTCTGATATCGGGGTCTTTTCCATATAAAGTAACAGAATCAAAAGCCGTTGATAAGCGTTTTGCAGGCATACCTTCAGATAGATAATGGAAACGTTTATTTGTGCGCTCAGGGCTTCCTTCCCCGGCAAACATACGCGTTGGATCTTCTCCCTCTCTTTTGAAAGGGAAAACTCCCGCTGTGAAAGGGAATTCTCCTGGCACATTCTCGCTTAGGTTCCATCTCAGTATTTCCCCCCAGTCTTTATATGCGGGTAAAACAATCTTAGGTATCTGTGTATGAGACAAAGTTTCAGAGTGGGTCTTGACCGATATCTTTTTATCCCGAATTATATATTCATATTCTGAATTGCGATAGGCCTGTTTTTTGTTTTCCCAGGATTTTAAAATATCCAGATTGTTCCTGTCCAGCTTCTTGGTGAGAGAATCAATTTTATTGTTCAGTGTTTTGATCAGATCATTATTAATTCCTGTGCCACTTTCTTTTTTAAGTTCTTCAATAGTGCCATGAATATTAAATATGCGTTTGGCAATATCAGATTGTTTTGAAACCCAGTTATGGTACTGTCTGACAGTTTCAGATATTTCAGATAAATACCTGGATCTATCGGGGGGTATAACAAAGACTTTTTCTTTCAGTTCGTCATGCCTTTTATAATTGGATTTAAAACTACTCTTGTGTTTCCGGTTAATAATTGCGATAAGGGATTTATAAAGAATATTAACACCGGCATCGTTAAATTGAGAAGCCACAGTGTCAAAAACAGGCAGTTTGGATAAGCCCTTACCAAACAATTTTCTGTTGCGGGAAAATTGTTTTTTCACATCTCTAAGTGCATCTTCAGCACCTCTCTTATCAGATTTATTTATTACAACAACATCGGCAAAATCTAACATATCGATCTTTTCCAGTTGTGTAGCTGCCCCGTATTCAGGGGTCATCACATATAAACTAACATCAGAATGGTCGATAATCTCTGTATCACTTTGACCGATACCTGAAGTTTCTAAAATAATCAGATCGTAACCTGCCACTTTTAAAATATCAACGGCATCATGGACATAAGGACTGAGTGCAAGGTTAGATTGTCTTGTAGCGAGTGATCGCATAAAGCACCTCTCATTGAAAATAGAGTTCATCCTTATTCTGTCCCCAAGCAAGGCACCACCGGATTTCCTTTTTGATGGATCAACTGAAATTATTCCAATCGTTTTTGTTTTAAAATCAGCTAAATATCGTCTTACCAGTTCATCAATTAATGATGATTTGCCTGAACCTCCGGTACCTGTAATCCCAATTACAGGGATGTTGTTTTGCAGTGAAATTTCCCTAACTTTAGCCAAAGTCTTTTTTGCTTTTTCGGGAAAGTTTTCAGCAGCAGAAATTAAACTTGCAATTGCTAGAGGGTTATTGATATTAAGTTCAGATATGTCCTGATTAATCTCTGTTCCCAAAGGGAAATCAGATTTTCTTAGCAAATCATTTATCATGCCTTGCAGCCCCATTGCTCTCCCATCATCGGCATGATATAATCTGGTAATGCCATATTTATGAAGTTCCCTGATCTCACTGGGGAGTATTGTGCCTCCACCTCCACCAAAAATCTTTATATGGCTGCATTTGTTTTCCTTAAGAGAGTCATACATATATTTAAAATACTCCATATGCCCTCCCTGGTATGAGGTTATTGCAATTGCTTGAACATCTTCCTGAATAGCACAGGTAACCACTTCTTTAACACTTCTGTCATGCCCCAGATGAATTACTTCTGCACCACTTGATTGCAAAATTCTGCGCATAATATTGATCGCGGCATCATGTCCGTCAAAAAGTGAAGCCGCTGTTACAATACGAATATTATTTTTTGCCTTATATGGTTTCATAACTTCAACCCTCTCTTCTTATGTGAATTTACAAATCTATCTATTTGCGCTCATTTATACAATACCGCAAAGTTGTTAGAGCAATTCATTCTGTCTTTTATATTCTTTCTTTTAATGAAAATAATGACTGAAAGAACTGTTTATGCAAACAAAGAGTTGTTTGCTTGTTAATAAGATAGCATAGAGATAGCAAGTCGCTCTTTTCAGGGATTCCGCCTTTTAAAACCGGATTTCGAAGCGTGTTCCTTTATCTTTGAAGTGTTTGATTTCGCCATCCAGTTGTTGGGTCAGCGTGTTTATTAGCTGCAAACCAAGAGTATTAGTATCAAAGACGTTGATGTCTTCAGGTATGCCTTTGCCATTATCCTCTATTATAAGCAAATACTTGTATGCACCGTGATCTCTGTTTCGTTTAATGACTGTTTTAATGTAGCCCCGGCTGTCTTTAGGGAAAGCATATTTAATCGCATTGGAGATGAGTTCATTAATGATAAGACCGCACGGAATTGCTTTATCAATGTTTATATGAATATTCCTGATTTCAGTAACAAATTTGATTTTTTTTTCTTCTGCTAACAAGGTTTCATGAAGCGATTCTATCATACGGCCGAAATATTGGCGCATGTTAATTTTATTAAAGCTTTTTGCCTGGTACAACATCTCATGTATTATTGCCATAGTTCTGATCCTGTTAATGCACTGGGTAAACTGGTCTTTTAACTCATCATCCTGGATTTGATGAGATTGCAAATGGATCAGGCTTGAAATAATCTGAAGATTATTTTTCACCCTGTGATGAACTTCTTTAAGCAGAATCTCTTTTTCTTCAATTGTAGCACTGAGGCGTTCTTCCGTTCTTTTTCGTTCGAAGAAGGAAGGAATAGAAATGTTGCCTGATTCTGTCTCCAGCTTCTCTTCCTTAAGATAGGCTTCAATGTTGTCGGGTTGTGCCATAATAAAAGTGCAGTTGGAATCTCCTTTTGCGCGGCAACTGATTTCAACCGCGGTTAAAGGTATTCCGAAGCTGGCTTCGCACCATCCGGATGAATAACCGGCATTCATTATACAAACAGGCTTGTCTGAGTGCTTATTGCCCTGAAGCCATGTGTCTGCTTCAAAAGAAAAGGGGTGATGGTATTTGAGGAAAAAATTATCGTCCGGAGAGGGATGACTCTCAGGTAACAGATCGACAAAAGCCCAGCCGGTATATGCAAAATGCACGGGACCGGCAGAAAGTTTGGAAATAGGGTCTGTTAACCCCATTTTTTTATGAAAATTCTTTGCATCCTCCAAGCCGACAACATGGGCAATATCAAAAAGAAAATTCCTTCCGATAAGCATGGCTTCCTGGTCGCTACGGTCGGCATAAAGATTTTTGATGGCTTGTAAAAATTCATAGGATAAAGATGATGCTCTTATTAATACATAGCGCTCATTATGGATGTTGATGGTCCCAGTTTCAGGAGATATGCTTATTTCTTTGAAATATTCTCCGACCGTTTTCTGGGCTTTCCGGAACTCAGGTTCATATCTTTGAGGAGCTTTTACCGTAACTACACTCTCAAAATCGATGCGCTTATTCTTGAGGAGGTTGATCTCTCTTTTCAGGCGTTTGATTTCAGTGGATAATTTTTTCTCTTTTTCGTTCATTTAAGGGACATTGAAAGCAAGTAAAAATAAAGAAAATAATTCATTGTTAAAGATTTAAAAAGGCAGCAGTGTTAAACAAGCTTTTTTAAATTTGAGTAAAGGTAAAGTTTTGTTACTACTCAGCGGCAAAATTAGCCAAATTGGTGAGCGCCCC
>CAZUDW010000048.1:3518-21339 GCA_964619305.1 uncultured Flavobacteriales bacterium | reverse complement strand
CAGGACAAAATGATATCATACTGGGGCAAAATGAGAGTCTGTTCAATAAACTGTGTCAAAGTGAATAAATAATAAATTTGGCAATTTTAAAACACAGTAACAATGGAACAGAACAACAAATTTGATTTCTTTTTTGCTTGTTGCGTTTTATGTGCTTTGCTATAGACAGATAATAAACGAATAGGTTCTTTCACTGCCGGAATGCTTCATTTTTTATACTTTTAACGCCTTCAAAATGAGCTTAGGCAAAGACATCAATACTGGATTTTCCTGCTATGGGAAAGCCATAGGTTTTATCTTTCGAAACAATCTCTGGTGGCTTTTTATCTTTCCAGTATTGCTCAATTTGCTGCTGTTTCTCGGTGGTTTTGCCATTGTGGATTCGCTGACGGAGTTGGTGAAAAGCTGGACGCTTGATGCTATAGGAATAGCCAACGACTCGTCTTTTTTTGGAAAATTATTCGGAGGTATCGTAACGGGATTTATATGGGTCACGTTCAAAGTGATATTCTTCCTGCTTTTTGCATATACTGGAGGATACGTTGTGGTAGTCATCCTTTCTCCTGTCCTGGCATATCTTTCAGAAAAAACAGAAAAAATACTGACAGGAAAAGACTATCCCTTCGATGCGCAACAGCTTGCCAGGGACATTGTGAGGGGGGTACTGATAGCTGCGCGTAACTTTTTTATTGAATTGCTGTGGATGATCGTTCTTTTCACTCTGAGTTTTATCCCGGTGATCGGTTGGCTGACTTCTATTGTGCTGCTGATTATCTCATCTTATTTTTACGGTTTCTCGTTTGTGGATTATACCAATGAACGAAAAAGATTTACCATTAGTCAAAGCGTCAGTTGGATGAGAAAACATAAAGGGATGGCTATTGCAAACGGTTTTGTTTTTGCATTACTGTTGCTTATTCCTTTTTGCGGAGTTACACTCTCAGGTTTTGCAGCTATCATATCAGTTGTTGCAGCCACTTTAGCGGTGTTTGAAATCGTTAAAAGAGAAGATGGAAAAAGTGCAGCATGAAAAAGCTTCGCATTTCTGCTATATCATACATCAACACCCTCCCTTTCGTATATGGGCTTGAGCATTATAGCCCGAATCATTTCGAAATGCAACTGGATCATCCTTCGGATTGTGCTGATAAATTAATATCAGGTGAAGTTGATGTTGGCATTGTACCGCTTGCCAGTTTGCCTCATATCCCGGGAGGCAATATTATTTCGGATTATTGCGTAGCATGTGATGGTCCTGTGGAATCGGTTATATTGTTTAGCGATGTGCCTGTTAATAATATCAGAAAGATATACATGGATTACCAGTCGCGCACTTCTGTGCAACTGGTGAAAATACTGGCTGAAAAATTCTGGAATATTCAACCAGAATGGATTGAAGGTACTCCCGGATATGAAAATAAGATCAGCGGTCTGACTGCCGGTCTGGTGATCGGTGACCGGGCACTTAAAATGCGTGGAACCTACAGGTCACAGTATGATCTGGGTGCGGAATGGAAATCATATTGCGGTCTTCCTTTTGTGTTTGCCTGCTGGGTAGCCAACAGGAAAATCGAAAAAAGGATGACAATTCATTTTAATGCTGCCCTGAAATATGGACTTGATAAACTGGAGGATATCATCAGTACACACAAAGACAATCACAAAATCAACATTGAACATTACCTCAAAGATGTGATTTCATTCAAAATAGACCAAGACAAAAGAAAGTCTATGGAACTATTCTTAAATATGATCAGATGAAAATTATAATTTGTTAATAATTAGGTACAATGAAGTAAACGCTTCAACAGTACATTTTTTTATTTTTGAAACCTCAAAAACTCAAATATAAATTCTTTATGTGATGAATTTATCAAAAGTAATATCGGTATTGTTTTTATCAATCCTTTTTTCAACTGTGCTCCTTGCTACACAACCGGATACAATAACTAATGTGTGGACCAAAGGACTCGATAAGGTAAAGCTGCAAAAGGCAAGGCATCTGTTCCTTGTGAATGATTTTAATGCTGCTTTAAAGACATATACTGAAATTGCAAAAAACAACCAGGGAAATGCACTGGTAAATTACCGTTTGGGAGAGTGCAATTACAAACTAAAGAATTATGAGCTCTGTGTCAACTACATGGAAAAAGCCTATAGGATTGATGCCAATGTGAACAAGGAACTGCACTTGATTTATGCTAGAGCTTTGCATAGGCTTGGAGAACTTGATCGGGCGCTTGAACAATGTGTTGAATTCAGAAAAGCACTAGATGATAAGAGTAATAAAATGAAAGAAGTGCTCAGATCAGATAAGCTACTGGTAGAAGATATAGACAAGCTTGAAGCAAACATCCAATTTGCAAAGGAAATGATTGCAAACCCACTAAAAGTTACCATTACAAATATGGGCAATGCGATCAATTCACCTGGAGAGGACTATCGTCCTGCTATATCAGCTGATGGTAAAACGATCATTTTTACTTCGAGAAGGTCGGATTCCAAAGGGGGGCTTATTTCACTGGAGGATCATAAATATTTTGAAGATATTTATATCTCCGTTTATGACGATCAGACAAAAGAATGGTCTCAGGCAGAAGGGATTCAGGGAAGGCTCAACACCGATGAACATGATGCCTGTCTCGGTATTGCTCCGGATGGCAATCAGATTTTTATTTATAAGAATATTGAAGGAGTAACACGAAGTGGTGATATTTATGTGTCCAGACTAAGTTCTTCAGGGAAATGGACTTCGCCCAAACCTTTAAGCAAAACGATTAATTCATCTTATTTTGAAAGTGCCGCTTCCTTAACACGTGATGGTAAACGCCTGTATTTTGTTAGTGAGAGAAAAGATGGACTGGGACAGGGTGATATATATATGGTGGATAAAATATCCAGGCACGAGTGGGGAGAAGCTGTTAACCTCGGTGCTGTGATCAATACGCCTGAAGATGAGAATTCGGTTTTTGTGAATCCGGATGAGAAATATATTATTTTCAGTTCAAACGGGCGTAAATCAATCGGAGGTTACGACATATACATTTCTGTGAAAAAAGATGGAAAATGGGCAGAACCTGTTAATCTTGGTTACCCGATAAACACATTGGATGACAATGTGCACTTCACAGTAAGAGAAGACGGGAAAAAAGCATACTATTCCTCTTATGATAAAAATGGAGTAGGTGAAACGGATATATTTGAGGTGGACCTGAGTGAATATCCTCTGATCCCAAAGAACTGACCGTATATTCCATTAATTGGCTGACCAGATTCTGTGATTATAAACAAATGAGTGTAGAGGTATTAGATGATGTTGAGGTAATAATTTCTATCTGCGTTTTTTTCCTTGTTGCATTTGTTTCATTCTGTCACGCTGCATTTTCTCAAGGCGATCCATGAATTTTGATTTCTTACGCTTTTTGGGGTCCTTTTTATAGATCTCTATCTTTTTCCTGATCTCATCTTCATCAATAAACCATTTTTTAATAACCAATTGTTGGCCAATTGAAATGGCATTGGCTGTGAAGTAATAATAGCTCAATCCGGCAGAAAAATCATTGAATATACACAGCAACATAACGGGCATAAAATAGATCATGATCTTCATCTGGGCCATTTGACCACCGGCCCCGGTAGTCTGCATATTATATTTGCTGTAGAAGAAGGTTGAGATAGCCATCAGCAAAGTGAATAAGCTTACATGGTCTCCATAAAACGGGATGTTGAAACCAAGATTGTAAATAGAATCATATGTGGAGAGATCGCTTGCCCATAAAAACCCCTGTTGCCTAAGTTCGATTGAGGAAGGAAAGAATCTGTACATTGCGATCAGTATTGGCATTTGCAGGATGGCAGGTATGCATCCAGCCATAGGGTTTACTCCGGCAGATTTATATAAAGCCATAACTGACTGTTGCTTCTTCATCTGATCTTCTTTCTTAAACTTAGCATTGATCGCGTCAATTTCAGGTTTAAGAACACGCATCTTAGCAGAAGATTTAAAATTCTTGTATGTGAGTGGGAAAAGTAAGATTTTAATGATCAAAGTGAGGATTAAAATGATAATACCATAATTCATATTTAAACCGTCAAGGAAATTAAAGATCGGGATGATAAGGAATTTATTGACCCATGCGAAAATTACCCAGCCCAGGTTGATCTGATCTTCCAGACCGATGCCATAAGATTTTAAAGTCTGATAATGATTAGGTCCCATATACACCTGCATGGGAAAAGATGAAGAACTATCCTGGATGTCAATAGTGACATTGGCAGATAGTGATTTAGTATAATTGGTGTCTCCCTCAGGCATCTCGAAAGAAGTAAGTTCAGAATTATATTTGTCAAATCCTGTTTCTGAGATAATGACGGTAGAAAAGAATTGTTGGGTATAGGCAATCCAGTGAGTACGGGCTTCCAGTTCGATGGATTCAGATTTTCTGGGACTCAGATAATCTACTTCATCATCCATATATCTATAATAAAGCGTTGTATATTGTCTTTCGTATTTGATGCCCTTTTCTTTTGATAAAGCGGTCATTTTCCATTTAAGACCAATATCGTTCCGGTTTTCTCTTATCAGTGCTGGAATGCCATTGATCCTCACAGTGAAATCCATCAAATACCCCTTTCCTTTAAGACCGTATAAAAATTCAACATATCCATCACCTGAATCTGTATACAATCGCATGGCTAGTTGTTTTTCATCTGTCCCGCTTATACTGAATGATGCTCCCTCCGGTTTAAAGTACATGTCCTTGGTATGTATATATTTATTCTGATGATAAAAATTAATATCAAATTCGGATGAATCTTCATTAAATAAATATAATGGCATAGAATCATGTGTAGTGTAGTTTTTTACTTCGGCTGATACCATCCTGCCACCAAGTGAGGCAATCTTTATCTTTAAATCTTCATTTTCGATGGTAAAATATTCCTCAGTACCTTTTGATGCTTTTGAAAATTCTCCAAAGAGTTTTTCATTTGTTTCACTTTGTGCAGAATCAGAAATGGCCAGCTTGTTTGTTGAGGTATCTTTCGTTATAGTATCTGTCGGTATTTCAAATGTATCTCGTGGGATTGCATGTAATGAATCTTCTATATGTTTCAAAGCTGCAATAGAATCCTGCTTATGCCTCATCTCTTTAAGCTCTTCATCTGATGGGCTGAAAATAATGGAATATCCTATTAGTATGGCACCGATGAGCAACATTCCCAATATTGTATTCCTGTTCATATCAGAAGAAATTTAAAAACGCAAATATAATAAACTGGATAGCTGCGTATCTTCAGGTAGCTAATAAAATGACTAATCTCCTTAGTTGGCAACATGCCGGGTGTCCAATTCACTCCCGATGATATCATTTGATTTGGTCAATGCTGCTTTGATGAAATTCACGAACAAAGGATGTGGATGATCAACAGTACTCTGATATTCTGGGTGAAACTGTACTCCCAAAAACCATGGATGCCCAGTCAGTTCGAGTATCTCTACCAGGTTATTTGCAGGATTAATGCCGGAAGGAGTAAACCCGTTATCGATAAATAAAGAGAGATAGTCATTATTGAATTCTAAACGATGTCGATGGCGTTCAAAAACATGAACTATATTATAAATGTCAAAAGCTTTGGTATTTTCCTTTATATGACATTCATACTCCCCAAGCCGCATGGTGCCTCCTTTGCTTGTTATTTTTTTTTGTTCTTCCATCAGATCTATAACCGGATTTTTACAATTTTTGTTTATCTCGGTAGTATTCACATCATCCATTCCAAGTACATTTCTGGCAAATTCTATCACCGCACATTGCATGCCAAGGCATATGCCAAGAAAAGGAATATTATTTTCACGCGCATATCTGATTGCGATGATTTTTCCCTCAATGCCTCTTTTCCCAAATCCCGGTGCCACTATAATTCCTTTCATTTCTTTGAGCTTTGAAGAGACATTTTCATCTGTGATAGATCCGGAGTGAATCATTTCAAGATGAACTTTTACCCTGTTTTCTACACCGGCATGAATGCATGCTTCTGTAATGGATTTGTATGAGTCTAACAACTCTACATATTTACCAACCAAACCTATTCTAACGGTAGATTGAGGGTTGTGCAGGTGATGTAAAAAGTCCTTCCAATGATCCAGATTTACTTTATCTGAATTCGGTATGCCGAGTTTTTCAAGGGCAACAATATCCATTCCTTCTTCTTCCATTTTTACAGGAACTTCATAGATACTTGATACATCAATAGATTCTATTACAGAACGCTGATCCAGATTACAAAACAACGCAATCTTATTTTTTACTTCTGAGGTTAGTTTGTGAGATGTTCGGCATGCAAGAATATCTGGTTGTACACCTGATTCAAGCAGTGCTTTTACCGAATGTTGGGTTGGTTTTGTTTTTAATTCTCCGGATGTTTTCAGATATGGCACGAGTGTCAGGTGGATGACTAAACAATTTCTCCCAAATTCCCACTTCATTTGTCTTACTGCTTCGATATAAGGTAAAGATTCTATATCTCCGACTGTTCCTCCTATCTCTGTAAGAACTATATCATAATTACCGGTTTTACCCAACTGCTGAATACATTTTTTAATTTCATCGGTAACATGTGGAATTACCTGGACAGTTTTTCCAAGATAATCACCTCTTCTCTCTTTGTTTATAACATTTTGGTATATTCTGCCTGTAGTGTAATTATTTGCCTGCGATGTAGGTTTGTCAAGAAATCGTTCATAATGACCAAGATCAAGATCGGTTTCAGCTCCGTCTTTAGTCACATAACATTCTCCGTGTTCATAAGGGTTTAAAGTGCCGGGATCAACATTCAGGTAAGGATCCATTTTTTGAATGGTAACGGAATAACCTCTTGACTGGAGAAGTTTGGCTAGTGATGATGCTATTATCCCTTTACCGAGAGATGATGCAACACCGCCCGTAACAAAGATATATTTACAACCATTCGACATAACAACTAAACTTTGTTACGGGTTGTAAAGGTACAATTATTTTCGAAGTACGATAATACACTGCTAATATAAATGTTGAATGTATTTAAAAATCAGAAAACAATTGCTCATGCAAGCAAATTCAGCTCACTGTTTATAATAATCGGGATAGAAAACTATTTGCCGATTGCCTCTCTTGAACTATTTTCAAGGTCTGTATCCGGGTTTTTATCATATGAAAACCCATAAGTTTTCCATTGCGATTCGGGTTTGTAAAATTCAAATACAAATCGCATTGGTTGGCGCTGGTATTTAATCAGGTAACTATACAGGACAAAGCTTTCACCCAGTTTTCTTGTATCCAACAACTCATAACCTTGGTAAGTTCCTATCAGTGTGGTGGCATTTTGTACTTGCATTTTTAAGTTGTCAATATCGTCTTGTGATCTTTGCATCCATTCATTATTTGAATATAAATAATCAAAAGCAGCTCCGGGATTCTTTTCGTATTTTTTGAAGAAATTTTTAATAATATCTGCAGGACCTTCCTGTGCCTGCGTAATAGAAACCGAAAAAGCGAAGACAATTAATATTGCAACTTTAATAACAAATTCTTTCATAGCTTGATTATTTGATTGATTTTAATAAACTACAAACTTTAGCTACCATCTGTTCGGTTATGCCAAGGTGTAGTGTCATACGAATGGTCTGATATCCCATAGATACAACTTCAACATAATGTTTTTTGAGTGTATTAATGAAAACATCTTCAGATATAGAATCTTTAAGTTTAAATATCACAATATTGGTTTCAACAGGAAAAACTTTTTCCACAAAGTCTAAAGTCAGTAATGTGTCCTCCAGCAAATGTGCATGTTGATGATCTTTCTTAAGTCTTTCAATGTGCTTATCCAAGGCATAGATGCCGGCTGCAGCCAAAAAGCCTACTTGCCTCATACCTCCTCCCATTACTTTCCTTATCCTTCTTGCTTCTTTAATTGCAGCCCGGTTCCCAATCAGGACTGATCCTACAGGGGCGCCAAGTCCTTTTGATAAACAAATAGAAATCGTATCAAATAACTTACCGTAATCTTGTGCATTGCCACCCGTTGCAACCAATGCGTTAAAGATACGCGCTCCGTCAAGATGCATTTTCAGCTTTGCTTTCCGGCAAACGGAATGAATTTTTTTAATCTCGTTAATATCCCAGCAACTGCCGCCACCTTTGTTGCAGGTGTTTTCAATAACAACCAAACTTGTTTTTGGGAAATGCACATTGTCAGAATTGATGTTTGCAGCTACATCAGACGCCCTGAATCGCCCCCTATCTCCATTCAGCAACCTGACGGATGCTCCTGAATTTACTGCAATTCCACCACCTTCATAATTATAAATATGAGAAAGTTTGTCACAGATCACTTCATCCCCTATCCTGGTGTGTAACCTGATGGCAACCTGGTTACTCATTGTCCCGGAAGGGCAGAATAACCCGGTATCTTTTCCAAACATTCCTGCAAGTTTACTTTCCAGTTCTTGCACAGTTGGATCAGATTCAAACACATCATCCCCAACTCTGGCTTTTATCATGGCCCTGAGCATTCCTGCAGTTGGCAATGTAACAGTATCACTTTTCAGATCAATGATAATATCAGATTTTGATTTACTTTGCATTCGTAATCCGCTTCTGTAATAAATTGCTGCACAAGATATGAAAAAGAACATTATTTATTACATTTCTGTTTTTTCAATGTGTGCCATGTTCCTGCCTTCAATTTGTAGTGCAGGTAAATACTGGGTGTTTTTTAAGGATAAGGACGGGATGTCATTTGATCCTTATACTTATTTCGATGCAAAAGCAATTGAGAGAAGGATAATAAATAATGTACCTTTATCTGATTATACCGATTGGCCTGTGAGACCTGATTATATTCGTTGCATTTCTGACGTAGTTGATTCCGTGAGGCAGATATCCCGCTGGTTCAATGCAGCTGCCGTATGTTGTAATGAAGAACAAATTACAGCAATCAATACCCTTTCTTTTGTAAAAAAGGTAGCGGCCATTACTTCAGTTGCTTCTGTGGCTGCTGTTGAAGAAATCAGCGACAATTCCCCACCGGAGGAACTACTGGCTCATCAGTTGAATCGTTTCGAAGCACATTATTTTTATGATAAAGGAATTGATGGAAAAGGTGTACGCATAGCCATCTTTGATGCCGGATTCCCAACTGTGGATGAAAATCTGGCATTTGAACATATTTGGAAAGATAATCGCATTATCAAAACCTGGGATTTTGTAAGGAATAAAGAAAACGTGTATGCTTATAGTTCCCATGGAATGATGGTATTCTCCTGTATTGGCGGCTTGTTAAACGGTGATAAAATAGGTTTGGCAACAGGCGCTGAGTATCTTCTTGCCCGAACTGAGATTGGAAAGAGAGAACCATACTCAGAGGAGGAGAATTGGCTTGCCGCTGTAGAATGGGCTGATAAAAACGGTGCACAGATCATCAACAGCTCACTTGCCTATACTTTCAACAGGTACTTCCCTTCAGAAATGGATGGAGAGAAAAGTCTGGTTGCCCGTGCAGCCAACATGGCAGCATCAAAGGGTATTCTTGTGGTTAATGCTGCTGGTAACGATGGGAACAAACAATGGAAGATCATTGGCACCCCTGCAGATGCTGATAGCGTATTATCCGTAGGAGGAATCAATCCATATACAAATTATCATATTAGTTTTAGCTCTTTCGGTCCAAATGCGAACAATCACATCAAACCGAATGTTTGCGCATTTGGAAGAGCTGTAGTTGCCGGAAAGAAATTCCTTATCGTAGCTGACGGTACTTCTTTTGCCTCTCCTCTTGTCGCAGGATTTGCCGCCTGTGCTCTTCAATCCAGGCCTGGTATTAAAACTATGGATCTATTTCATGATATAGAACGTTCAGCAGATCTTTATCCCTATTTCGATTATGCCCATGGATATGGCGTACCCCAGGCATATTATTTTACCTCTAACCGCCACAGATATGCACCAACTTTTGATGTCGTTGCTAGAGATGGAAAATTGTATGTCAGAATATTTACTGATACCACTGCAGTGAAAGCGGATTCAAAAAGAGATGTTAAAGCTACCCCGGCAAACCCTGACCCGCCTGACAACGAACCACAGTATTTATATTATCATATCGAAAACGATCATGGGGTTATTGAGAAATATTCTTTGATAAGTGTTGAATCTGAAGAACCTCTAATCATTGATCAAAGCAGCTATCATCATGGAAAAACACTGATGCTGCATTATAAAGGATATACAACAACCTATAAATTTTAAAAATGAGAAATATTCCGATTTTTGTTATAATCACAACTTTTGTAGCAAACTGTAGTTTCGCCCAATCGGTGATTATGGATGAAGATGTTTTTCAGGACACCTTGACTCCGAAAAATGGACCTAATTATAAGAATTATTTCCACTGGCATTTCAACTATGGCCTGATCCTGGGAGAATCCGAAGGCAGCGAAGCTGATATTATGCCTGGTAATTCCTATAATTACCAGTTCGGTATAAGATACAAAAGGAAACTGGCTGAATTTTATGCCCTTGGCTTTGAACTCAACTTTGATCACAGTTCTTTCCGCATCGCACAAAATCCCGGCAAAACATTTATCACTTCCATTTTGTATGATAAACAAAAAATAAATTCCAATAAAATTGAATTGCAGATATACCAGAGGTTCAATTTTGGCAAAAGAGGTAATTATATGGGTAAATATTTAGACCTGGCCGGCTATGGGTCCTGGGCCTTCAATGTTACCCATTATACTATGGAAAGAAATGTAACAGCAAACGGCTATCCTCAAATTACCGAAACGACCTATAGGGGACTCACCTATGTAAATCCATTCATTTATGGGGTTGCAGCAAGACTTGGGTTCAATAAGCTAGCAGTCTATGGAAAATACAGATTCTCGGATATGTTCAGGTCATTCCTGCTCGATGGGGATACTACCACATATCCGGAATTACCAAGATTCATTGTTGGGATTGAAATCGGGATTATTGGCTGATCTTTACTTTAGGAGCAAAATCTACAATCCTTTTTGCCCTGTCCTTTAGGGTAGTTCAACACGACTCGTGTGTTCGTTAAGATGCATAGTTTACGGAAGTTAAAGATTAGACTTTACACTAAATTAGTTTCTCACCTTGGATGTTGATCTTTATTTCGCCTGGTCCTGTTATTCCGATTTTTATCATTTTTAACCTGTTATATGTTCATACTGCTGATTTCTTCTTACGGGGTTAAAACCAGCGTTTTTAATCACCCGCAGAATCCCGTTTGTATCCAGTGTATATTTCGCACCGGCAGCAGATACTACATGCTCCTCAATCATGATAGATCCCATATCATTCGCACCGGAATGAAGGCAAACCTGGGCTACTTTGCTGCCAACTGTTAACCAGGACGCCTGTATGTTTTCAATGTTTGGCAACATGATCCTGGAGAGTGCGATCATCTTGATATATTCATCAGCAGACACATTGGTTTTCAAACCTTTCATTCTTTGCAACAAAGTATCATCCGCCTGAAAAGGCCATGGAATAAAAGCAATAAAACCCTTTGCTCCTGCCGGTTTTTTTAACTGTACATCCCGAATAAGTATCAGATGCTCAATACGTTCTTCTATTGTTTCAATATGCCCGAACATCATGGTGGCTGTGGTTGTAATATTCAATTTATGAGCTGAGCGCATGATTTGCAACCATTCTTCTGATGAACATTTGCCATGAGATATCAACCTCCTTACACGATTACTGAGAATTTCAGCCCCGGCACCGGGCAAAGAATCCAACCCTGCATTCTTCAGCGCTTTGAGAGCTGCCGTGTGACTGATGTTATCCACTTTGCATATATGTGCAATCTCAGGAGGACCCAAAGCATGCAGTTTTAGATTTGGAAATTCTTCTTTCAGTTTCCTGAACAGTTCGGTATAATATGACAAACCTAAAGATGGATGGTGTCCACCTTGCAGCAACAACTGGTCCCCTCCAAACTCAAACAACTCCTTGATTTTTTGACGATATTCATCCATAGAAGTGATGTAACTTTCGTCATGCCCAGGGGGTCTGAAAAAATTACAAAATTTACAATTTGCAATACAAACATTTGTCGTATTCACATTCCTGTCAATGATCCAGCTAACATCCTTTGTATGCTTCTTTTTTTTGCATTTTATTTCATTGGCAACAAATGAGAGATCTGCAGTTGACGCATTATTAAATAGGAACACGCCCTCATCCACGCTTAAAAAATCAAGTTCTAAAGCTCTTGTAAGTAATTCGTTACTATTCATACCTGTTGAAAAGGATATAAAAACAACTAACGGAAAATATCTACTTTTACGCATCCAAAAATAAGATATATGTCCAGCATAGCACTAAAAACCGTTAAGATCGTAAAAAATGATAATCACAGCATAATAATCTGTCAGAAGAATACAGTTTGGTCGAAACTCGGTATTCATAAAAATGAGGCTGATTTTATTGTTTCAGAGATAAAGAGAGGTAAGCGAATGGTAGAGATAAATCAATACAAGAGGTTTCTATGGATTCAGCTCGTTGACAAACATGAACAACAATATAAAGAGTTGGAAGCATGCCGGAAAGACGGCAGCCTTTTATTAGAAAGACTAAGCTATTTTAATATAAAGCGCGTTACAATCATTGATGCCAATAATAATAAAGAGAATTTATTAGCATTTATAGAAGGAATGGTGTTGAACACTTATAAATTTGTCAAATATCTTGGAACGAAGAACGATAAGAGTACTTCTCTTCAATCTATTGAGATTTCTTCTCAGGAGATCGGCAACAAAGATCTGAAAGAACTGCAGGAAGTTAGTAGGGCTGTTTTCATTGCAAGAAATCTTGTGAATGAACCATTGTCTTATCTGACTGCTACCAGACTTTCCTCTATAATCAGGGAACTTGGCAAAAATGCCGGGTTTAAGACCGAAATATTGGAGAAAAACCGCATAGAAGCACTAAAGATGGGGGGATTATTAGCTGTGAATCAAGCTAGTGTGGAACCTCCAACATTCAATATTATGGAATGGAAACCCCGCAATGCAGTAAACAAAAAGCCTTTCATCCTGGTAGGGAAAGGAATTGTATTCGATACGGGAGGCCTAAGCCTTAAACCAACAAAAAATTCTATGGATTCTATGAAGAGCGATATGGCTGGTGCTGCAGCTGTGGTCGGATCAATATATGCCATATCAAAAAACAAACTACCTGTTTATGTGATTGGTCTTGTGCCTGCAACTGAGAACAGACCGGGAGGAAATGCATATACTCCGGGCGATATTATCAGGATGATGAATGGCTCCACAGTTGAGGTGTTGAATACCGATGCAGAGGGGAGATTAATTTTAGCTGATGCGTTGAGTTATGCGATAAGATACAAACCGAAATTTGTTTTTGATCTCGCTACGTTAACAGGTGCTGCTGTCAGAGCAATTGGAACAAAAGCCATCGCTTATATGGGTTCGGGAAATGAAGAAATGAAAAAAGCAATTACAAATAGCGGAAATCATGTTTATGAAAGACTTGTAGAATTACCTTTTTGGGATGAATATGGCAATGACATTAAATCTCAAATAGCAGATTTGAAAAATATTGGAGGAATTAATGGGGGAGCTATTACAGCAGGAAAATTTTTAGAGCACTTTACAAAAGTTAATGATAAGCATGCCTACCCTTGGTTTCACCTGGATATTGCCGGAATTGCTTTTCTCGATAAACAAGATTCCTATCGCCCGGCCGGTGGAACAGGTGTGGGAGTCAGGTTGTTGTATGACTTTTTTAAGTCACAATTAAATGGATAAAAAAAAGATAAGAGCAGGTATAACAATCGGTGATTTCAACGGCATCGGTATGGAAGTGATAATAAAAACCTACCTGGACAACCGAATGCTGGATTTTTGCACCCCTGTTGTTTATGGATCGTCAAAAATATCCTCTTTTTACAGGAAAAAACTCCATATAAAAGATTTTACCTTCAACACTATTACTGATGCGAATCAGATGAGCCATAAAAAAGCCAATCTTATCAATTTGTGGGATGAGGAGATTTTTATAGAACCAGGAATACCTAGTAAACAGGCCGGACAATATGCTGTCAGGTCATTACAGAAAGCAACTGAAGACCTTGCTCATAATAAAATAGACGTCCTGGTAACCGCCCCATTAAACAAAAAATATGCCCAGTCAGACAATTTTAAATATCCCGGACAGACAGAGTATTTAGCCGCCTATGCCCACGAAGATCATCCAATGATGATGATGATATCAGATGTAATAAAGTTAGGGCTGCTAACCACTCACTTACCGGTGAAAGATGTCAGTTCTAACTTAACACGGGAGATATTGAATTTATATTTGAAAAATTTCGAACAAACACTAAAAAGAGATTTTACAATTATTAAACCCAAAATAGCAGTACTCGGCTTAAATCCGCATGCCGGAGATAACGGATTGTTAGGTAAGGAAGAGTTGGAAATCATTATTCCGGTCATAAAAGAACTGAATAAAACAGGGATGGTGATCATGGGGCCTTATTCTGCTGATGGTTTTTTTGGATCGGGTATCTGGAAGAATTTCGACAGCGTGCTGGCAATGTATCACGACCAGGGGCTTGCCCCGTTCAAAGCTCTCTCGTTTGAAAATGGAGTTAACTTTACTGCTGGTTTGCCAATAGTCAGGACTTCTCCTGATCATGGTACAGCATATGATATAGCAGGTAAAAACTTGGCATCAGAAATATCCATGCGCAATGCAATTATTACAGCTTGCAGAATATACAAAGCAAGGATAGAGTATAAAGAACTGATCGCTTAGGCACAAAACTAATTACTATTCTTAAGTGTCTGAATTTTTCAATTAAAGTATATTAACTAAATTTGCCAGCTTGTTTGTTAGCTATGAAAACTCACAATTCGTATTTGGTTGATATTGTCGGTCTAGCAGATGGAGAACATCTTGTTGAGTTTAAAATTTCATCTTCATTTTTTGACCGGCATACAGAAGTGATAAGCGCTGATATGAGTGTGGAGATTACACTAACAAAAATCGCTCAATCTATCAACTGTTCTTTCTGTTTTAATGGAATAGTTGATGTGCTTTGTGACAGATGTAATGAAAAACTCTCATTACCATTGTCATTTAATAAAAGTCTGTTATTTAAATTTGCCGAAGATGAAGGTGAACTGAATGAAGATATTGTGTGTATTCAAGCATCAAGTACAAATATCGATTTCTCGCAATATATATATGAATTTATCACTTTAGAATTGCCAATGAAAAAAACACATAGAAATAACGAATGCAATAAAAATGTTATCGCATATTTAAATAATCACAACTCCAGGCAGGTTCAAACACCCGATCCAAGGTGGGATGAGCTGCAAAATCTGAAATTATAAATTAATAATTATGCCACATCCTAAAAGAAAACAGTCCAAATCACGAAGAGATAAAAGAAGAACTCATTACAATGCAGAATATCCTACAGTAGGAAATTGCCAGAATTGTGGTGCACCTGTCAGGTTTCATCACGTTTGTGGAGAATGTGGATATTATAGAGGCAAATTAGCTATTAAGAAAGATTTCGTAGAATAGTCTGTCTCTATTATCCTTTACTTGCCAGATGAGAATCGGTCTTGATATTATGGGAGGGGATTTTGCCCCTCAAGCAACCATTGATGGTGCTTGTGACGCAATGAAGGAATTACCTGCCGATATTCAGGTGGTGATGATAGGAGACAAGGACATTATCACCTCAATACTTGAAAAGAGAGATGTAGATGAAAGCAGGTATCAAATAGTACACACTTCCGAAGTCATTGAGATGAATGACCATCCAACCAAAAGCATTGCAAGAAAAATTGATTCGAGCATTGTCCGTGGTTTTGAATTATTGAAAAATGAAGAAATAGATTGTTTCGCAAGTAATGGAAATACAGGAGCAATGCTTGTTGGTGCGATGTACACGGTTCGTGTAATTCCTAGAGTTATACGACCTGCAATTACTTCTTTCCTTCCCAAACCAAACGGTAAAGTCGGGATCATCCTGGATGTGGGTGCTAATTCAGATTGCAAACCTGATGTACTTTATCAATTTGCTATGTTGGGCTCCGCATATGCAGAAAAAGTGTACAATATTGAGAATCCGAAAGTTGGGTTGATCAATATAGGAGAAGAGGAGAGTAAAGGGAATTTACTTACTCAGGCAGCCTATGAAATGATGAAAGACTCTAGTGATTTTCAATTTATCGGGAATGTTGAAGGGAGGAATTTATTTGATGAAAAAGCGGATGTGACCGTTTGCGATGGATTTACAGGAAACGTGTTATTAAAATGTGCTGAAGGCTTCTTTGATCTAATCAAAGCTCGGAAAAGAAGTGATGAATATTTTGACAGATTGGATTTTAAATTATATGGAGGCACTCCTATTCTCGGTATCAATTCAAATGTAATAATAGGTCATGGTATATCAAATGCTTTTGCAGTTAAGAATATGATAAAACTATCGACAGAAGTAGTAAATGCCAGATTGATAGAACATATAAAAGGAATCTTTAATTAATGAGTGATATTAAAGCAAATATTACTGGAGTGGCTGGTTATGTCCCGGATTATGTTCTAACTAATCAGGAATTGGAGCAAATAGTTAATACAAACGATGAATGGATAACTGCAAGGACCGGCATAAAAGAAAGAAGGATACTAAAAGGAGAAGGCAAAGGCTCTTCTGAAATGGCAGTACCTTGCATTTTTGAATTACTGGAAAAAACTAACACAAAGCCTGAAGAAATAGAGTTAATCCTCTGTGCTACAGTTACACCTGACTTTGTTTTTCCAGCAACTGCTAATATCATCAGCGATAAAATTCATGCTACCAATGCGTATGGCTATGATATTCAGGCAGCATGTTCGGGCTTCTTATATGCCTTGGTAACAGCATCAAAATTTATTGAAACAGGAACACATAAGAAAGTTGTTGTTGTAGGTGTAGATAAAATGTCATCTATTGTAGATTATACAGACCGGTCTAATTGCGTTATATTTGGAGATGGAGCCGGAGCCGTTTTACTTGAACCCAATGAAGACGGTTATGGAGTTCAAAATGCAATATTACGTAGTGATGGATCAGGAAGGCATCTGCTATACCAAAAAGCCGGAGGATCGGTAAGACCGGCATCTCATGAAACAGTTGAAGCAGTTGAACACGTGATTTACCAGGAAGGACAAACTGTATTTAAAGCAGCTGTTAAAGGGATGGCAGATATTTCAGTAGAAATCATGGAAAAAAATGGACTCTCATCAGAAAATATTGCATGGTTAGTTCCTCACCAGGCTAATAAAAGGATTATAGATGCCACTGCCAGAAGAATGGGAATTGATGATGAGAAGGTGATGCTGAATATTCAAAAATATGGGAATACAACCGGAGCTACCATCCCTCTTTGCTTACGGGACTGGGAAAAAAAACTAAAAAAAGGAGACAATCTGATATTATCATCTTTTGGAGGTGGGTTTACATGGGGAGCTATATATCTGAAATGGGGATATGATTCTTAACTACTTTTTAAGGTGGGTTCTCAGGAACAGATAGACGACCTGTTAGTTATGGGGGTTAGAATTTGATTAATAACTGATGTTACGCATCATTAAGCGGCATTTTGCATTTGGGTGTTGATGAATGCCCCTGAAAAAACGGACTCCTGCCCGAATGGCTGAAGCGGTTGCCCCGATGACTGAGGCGGTTGCCTGAATGACTGAGGCACGTGCCGGAATGACTGAAGCAC
>CAZUDW010000048.1:0-3418 GCA_964619305.1 uncultured Flavobacteriales bacterium | reverse complement strand
ATGACTGAGGCGGTTGCCTGAATGACTGAGGCACGTGCCGGAATGACTGAAGCACGTGCCGGAATGACTGATTCAAACCAAAATATTTTCATAAAACCCTATTTATTAACCCTTTTTTCTTTTTATTATCTGAAAGATTACTTTTGAAGAGTTGAAAATTTAATATTATGATCGCATTTCCCAGATACACTTTTGTTTGTTTTTTAACCTTTTCCTTCTCACTATCTGCATTTGCTGAAGTCAAGCCGGATATGTTGCCTGTTCCCGACACGGTGAACAGCAACCAAACCAATATTAAATCCCTGATAGAAGAAGGAAATAAATTAATGGGTAACGGGCAATTCTATGAAGCCCTGCCAATCTGGAACAAGGTTGTAGATAAAGACAGCACAAATGCCGATGCCAACTTTAAACTTGGATTGTGTTACTTTAATACCCTGGACGAACAGATAAAATCGCTCAATTATTTCAAACGCGCTACCTCTGCCATGACCGATAAATACAATTTCTACGATGCCGGCAACATCAAGGCACCACTAGATGCCATTTACTTTCTCGGTGAGGCCTTCCTCTCTGCCAATCAACCGGACAGCGCTTACGAAAAATTCCGCAATTATCAGGATAAATACGCAGGCAACCCGCCCATTCCGGTAGACTACAAATTACTGATGTGTGTGAATGCAAAAAAAAACACAAAAGCACCAAGAGATGTTACTTTGATCAATATGGGTGATAAGGTGAATTCAGAATATTCAGAGACTAATCCTGTTTTAACCGTAGATAATTCGGTTTTGTTTTTCAGTACACGAAGACTCAGAGACAATAACAGTAACCTCGATTTTAAAGACAATAAAACCGGAAAATATCGCGAAGATATTTATATGTCTGTTGTCGGTGAAAACGGGAAATGGTCGAAAGCAAGCATGTTTAAATTAAGTACAGACGCTGATGAAGCCCCTTTATATATTACGCCTGATGGCCTTTCATTGTATTTAAGACGGGATGAAAACGGGATCAGTAATATTTATAAAAGCCACTATGAAGATGGCGTATGGTCTGAACCTGAAAAATTGGGGGGAGGGATTAATTCACCATTTAATGAAACCGGATTAAGTATATCCGGAGATGGCTCTGTCATGTGTTTTGCAAGCGACCGTGTTGGTGGTGTAGGGAAATCGGACATATACATATGTAAAAAGAAGAAAAATGGCAATTGGGGAGCACCTGAAAATATTGGCACCATGATCAATACCCCTTATAACGAGATATCTCCTTTCATTCATCCCAACAGTAAAACTTTATTTTTTAGTTCGGATGGCAACAGGAATAAAGGAATGGGCGGTTTTGATATTTATTATTCTCAACTGCAGGAAGATGGAACTTGGGGAGAACCTCAAAGCATGGGCTACCCTATCAATACAACCAGGGACGATATAAATTATTACATAACATCAGGTGGCAATCGCTTTTATTCTACAATTAATAAAGACAACAGTTATGATTTATTTGAGATACAAGGTGGAGGATTTGCTGTTGAAAACATTGATGTCGGCACAGAGGTAGTTACGCTGACCAAAGAGATGGATGTTACAGATATAATGGAAGTTGAAAAAAAAGTTGAAAAAGAAGTTGAAGTTGTTGAAACCGTTGAAACGGAAGTTGAAGTGGAGAAAGAGGTGGAAGTAATAGATCTGACAGCCCTGGACGAAATCAATTTTGAGGAAGAAAAAGTTAATGAAGAAGATATTAAATATGAGGAGCTGGAGAATGAAGAGATTGTTGAAGAACCAAGTATTGTTGACCAGATAAATATGGATGAACTGGATAGCGCTGAAAGGATAGTACTGATACAAAAAGTAAAAGAATACCTTGCAAGAGAACTACAGGAAAATGAGTCCGTGATATTTAAAACAGTTTATTTTGATTTCAACAGTTCTATGTTATCTATACTTTCAAAAAAAGAACTTGATGTTTTTGTGAGTTTCCTCAACGAACATCCAAAGACATCTATTGAAATAGTAGGACATACAGACAATATCGGCACATGGGAACAGAATATCAAACTATCTACAGAAAGAGCGAAAGAAGCATTTGAATTTCTGAAAAGGAAAGGGATTCCTGCGAGCAAACTAATGTATTACGGAAAGGGAAGCGGTTTCCCTGTTGCAAACAACGAAACAGATGATGGGCGTGCAAAAAACCGCAGGGTAGAAGTGATTATTGAGAAATAATTCTTTATAAACAGGCATCATTTATTGCAGAACTTCCTGATGAACTCATAGGCATCCTGTCTTCCCAATTCGCCCGCTTTACTCAAGTCTTTACAACACGCACTGAGATTCCCCAATTTGAATGCGCATTGCCCGCGATAATAAAAAGCATCTGCATCTATGCCTTTTAATCTGATTACATGACTGAAATCATCCAGCGCTTTTTTAAAATCACCTAGCTGAAAATAAGATACACCCCTATCATAAATGGCATCTGCAAATGAAGAGTCTAATTTAATCGCCCGATCAAAATCATCAATAGAACCACGATAATCCCCAAGTTCGGCTTTTAACCTGCCCCGTTCTTTATAAGCAATAAAATTCTCTTTATCCAACTGAATTGTTTTATTAAAATCCTCCATTGCACCACTTCTGTTCATGGTGAGCATTCTTGCTTTTCCTCTGTAATAATAAGCATCTTTATCTTTAACATTCAACTCTATGACCTTGCTGAAATCAGCTTCAGCAGCTTCATTCTGATCAATGCGTGAACGAACCAATCCTCTGTTGTACAATGCATCCGTATAATTGGGTTGCAATTTGATTGCCATACTGAAATCCGCAATAGCATTTTTGTAATCCTGAAGCATTGCCCTGGTTTTTCCTCTTTCTTTATAAGCAACGAAATTATCATGATCAAGAGTTAATACCTTTTCATAATTTTCTATGGCATTATAATATTCTTGTTTATTAAAATATATCCTTCCTATGTATAAATAGGCAAGCGTATCCTGTCCCTTTTTCTTTTTAGCCTTTTTAAGTAATTGAAGCGCAAAATCATAATTTTTATTTTTATATTCTTTAATTCCATGGTTTACTAAAGAGGTTGTGTCCTGGGCAAAATTTACAAAACCATGCAAAGACAATATTATTAAAACTAATAAGCTTTTATGATTGAAATCTCTGTAGTTCCCGTACATTATGCGACAAATTTACAATTTAACAAGATTATAACCTGGAAATATTTTGCCTGCTAAATTTTGTTCAGACTAAAAATTATTCTGTACTTTTACATTTTAACCTTTTATTTTAATTGCAACAAAATCTATTACCATGAGATATTCTACACTATCTTTTTTCCTGCCAATATTATTATTCTTCTCTTCTTTCACAGCCACTTCACAGACTGTTTATAAGGATTACCAGGA
>CAZUDW010000047.1:16704-21606 GCA_964619305.1 uncultured Flavobacteriales bacterium | reverse complement strand
GCTGCCGGCATTTTCGTTCATATCATTACAATAGTTATAAAATATAGGTTTAGGTACTGTTCTGTTTTTCAAGTTTCGGATAGTTGTGATAAGATTCTTATTTTATATTATTACACAAGATAATTGTCGGTTGAATTTCAGATATTTGTATTGTGTTAGAAGATTTATATAACTACAGAGCAAAAATCATTAAAGTGTATGATGGAGACACCGTCACGGCTAAGATTGACCTCGGATTCAAAGTACATTTCACGGAGAAGGGATGGCATCAAAACATAATTATTAAAACTGATGGAGATTATTAATTCCATATTTTCATGGATATTCCGGAAGCGCATGCACCAGATAGAACTTTTTCTGAGGTATCCGCATGAGGTGCAACAAGAGCTTTTAATGAATCTCCTGCAAACTGCAAAAAACACGGAATGGGGAAAATTATATGGGTTTGAAGACATTAAAAATTATCAACAATTTGTTCAGCGGATACCCGTACAGGATTACATCGGATTTAAAAAAGACATCATCAGATTGAAACATGGTGAGCAGAACATCCTTTGGCCAACAGAAATAAAATGGTTTGCAAAATCTTCAGGAACAACAGCAGGTAAAAGCAAATTCATTCCTGTGAGCCGGGAAGCCCTGGAAGAATGTCATTTCAAGGCAGGTAAAGATATGCTGGCGCTCTACTTCAACAATGTGCCTGCATCCCGTTTATTCAGTGGGCGGCATCTCGTGATTGGCGGCAGTCATTATGTAAATCAGTTCAGCAGTGATTCCTATTACGGAGATCTTTCCTCTATTCTGATAGAAAATCTGCCATTCTGGGTCAATATGCGTAAAACACCGGGAAAAACAGTTGCTTTACTCGATGAATGGGAACAGAAAATCGAGAAGATGGCTCTTGAAACGAGTAAAAAGAACGTAACCAACATCTCGGGTGTTCCTTCATGGACATTGATACTCCTCAGGCATATCCTTGAGATCACAGGGAAAAAATACATAACCGAAGTGTGGCCTAACCTGGAACTATTTGTTCATGGAGGAGTTGCTTTTACACCATATGCTGATCAGTTCCATGCAATCATCCCAAATGAAAAAATGAACTATATGGAATCCTACAATGCTTCTGAAGGCTTCTTTGCCATACAAGACTTTCTTCAGAAGGATGAATTGCTTTTAATGCTCGATTATGGTATATTTTACGAGTTCATCCCAATGGATGATATTTCATCAGGCAAAACAATTCCACTAGATGAAGTAAAAACCGGTCAAAACTACGCAATGGTGATAACTACAAATGCCGGGTTGTGGCGTTACCAGATCGGGGATACCGTAACATTCACTTCACTAAACCCATATCGCATCAAAGTAAGCGGCAGGATAAAGCATTTTATCAATGCATTTGGTGAAGAACTGATCGTGGACAATGCAGAACGTGCGCTGAAAATCGCCTGTGAGAAAACAAATGCTCTGATAAAGGAATATACTGCCGGACCTATGTATATGGGAAAAGAACATACAGGAAGGCACGAATGGCTCATAGAATTCGAGAAGGAGCCCGATAGTCTTGAATATTTCACAGAAATACTCGACAACGCACTTAAATCCATCAATTCTGACTACGAAGCCAAGAGATATAAAGACCTCGTTCTCCAAAAGCCTCTTGTCCATGCATTGCCGGCAAATACTTTCTATTCATGGCTTGAACAAAAAGGAAAGCTTGGAGGGCAGAACAAAGTACCGCGATTATCAAATGACCGCACTTATCCCGATGAAATACTTTCTCTCATCGGGAAAGAAAATAAGAAAATAACCAGCTCATGAAACACAGCTTTTTACTGCTTATTGCGTTAGGATGGTGCTACTGCGGATTATCTCAGCCTCCTGTTTATAAATTACTCAAAACAATTCGGGCAAAAGCCGAATACTTCACTACAGATCAACTCGGAAATGTTTATCTTGTTAAAGGAAGTAAAATCAATAAATTAGACCTCTCAAATGAGAAGCAATCTATCTACAGCAACAAATTGATGGGTAACATCAGTTCGGTTGATGCTTCAGACCCAATGAAGGTCATCCTTTTTTACAAGGAACTATCACAACTCATCATTCTCGATAACATGATGAGTACTTCCGGAGAACCCATTCACCTCGAAACCCTTAACCTGGAACAGGTCATATTGCCTGCCGGATCAAACAACAATCAACTTTGGTTTTTCGACCCGGTAAATTATCAACTAATCAATCTGAACAGTGACCTGAAACTAATAAACCAAACAGGGGACCTGCGACAAATACTGGACATGGATATCAACCCAACGCAACTCCTCGAATACAACAACCAACTCTATCTCAACTGCCCTGAAAACGGAATACTGGTATTTGATATTTTCGGCACCTACTACAAAACCATACCGATCACCGGGATTAATCACTTCCAGGTGCACAATAACAACCTCTACTATTCTATTGGTAAACAGTTTTATAATTTTGATATGACATTGCTTGAAAAAAAACAGATCAGACTCCCTGAAGCCAATTTCAAACAGATAAGAATTGAAGAAAAAATGCTGTACCTGCTTGGGAATGATGAGCTCAAAATATATGCCCTGCCCTGATATTTGACTACATACTTTCAGCTTATTATCTTATTTTCGGCTATTATTCTTTTTGTCAGACAAGACAGAATTCGTAATTTAGTCCGCAAATAATGAGCAAAAAAATGCATGTAGCAGTAGCAGGTAATATCGGTTCTGGGAAAACAACTTTAACAAAACTCCTGGCCAAACATTACAAATGGATGCCCCATTTTGAAGATGTGGACGACAACCCCTACATCAATGATTTCTATAATGAAATGCAACGGTGGTCTTTTAATTTACAGGTATATTTCCTCAATACCCGTTTCAACCAGATACAGGACATCCGCAAAAGCGGTAAAAATGTAATCCAGGACAGGACAATCTATGAAGACGGCTACATATTCGCCCCAAACCTTCACACTATGGGCCTCATGACCACGCGCGATTTCGAGAATTATTTCGCACTTTTCAAATCGATGGAAGAACATATCCCTGCTCCTGACCTGCTCATTTATCTCAGGGCAAGTGTGCCAACCCTTGTCAACCAGATACAAAAAAGGGGTCGCGATTATGAAGACAGCATACGGCTTGACTACCTCAGGAAACTCAACGAACGTTATGAAGCATGGATTTCAACCTATGATCTCGGAAAAATGATCACCGTGGATGTTGACGAAAACAATTTCTCTGAGAAAAAAGAAGATCTTGGTGTCATCATCAGCCGAATAGATGTGATCATTCACGGTTTGTTCGATTCCGAATAAGACACATCCGTTTCTCCTCCAATATCTCCGTTTATTGGCTGATCAACCTTATCTGCATCCGTTGATCCTGCTATCAGTTGTTTTCTAAGAAAAGATATGGAAAATGGATTTTTGCTCAGTATGATCACCAGTACGGAACAGACCAGTATGCTCAGCAACACCACCGCATAAGAGAGATCCTGTATGGATTGCCCGCCTGCAATACCCATCTGCAAAGGGATAGCTGCAAGAATGGCGGGAACCAGCCCCTTAGGAGCCAGCACAGACATGATGGAAAGATCAAGCAGCGATATTTTTTTCCTCACAAATATTTTAACAGACAATGGCCTCAACATAATGATGCCCAATACGATGAGGAGAGCCACAACATATATCCATATACTGCCGAAATGTACGCAAACACCCACATAAACAAAAAAGAAGGTGGAAAGGATAAACACCATTTCTGAAAAAAAGTGTTTTTCCTCATTCTGCAGCTTCGATTCCCTGAACAGGCGTCCCAGTAGAATATTCCCGGACAACAGGTGCATGTTCCCCAGTGTTATGCCTGCTATCAGCGTGGCAATTCCCCCGTTATACCCCATCATCTCCGTCACCCCATACACAATAAAAACAAAAGCCAGGTTGGTAAATATGGAATTCTTTATCGTTCTTATTCGAGATAAAAGAGAAGTCCAGAGCACACCTCCTCCAAAACCTATCAAAGTAGCCAGCAGGAAAGATTTCCATATCTTTTCCCAAATATGTACTGGATCAAAAACTCCCCTGCTCATCCCTTCAAGCATAGCCAGACCTATCACCAGACAAAACACATCGCTCAGCGCAGATTCCAGCAGCAGTATGGTTGCTCCCTTCTCATGCATCTTCAGTTGCTGTATCACCGGGATCACTACCGCAGAAGAAGTGCCGGCTACAATGACTCCGAAAAACACGGAACCCATCAGTTCCATGGAAGGCGCAAGCATATATGCCAGCAAAAAAGCCACCAGCCCACTGCCTATAAAATTGAATAATGTGAACAGAAATGAAGATCCTATGGAGCGCATCAGATCACCTATCTTCAGATTAGTACCACTTTCAAAAAGAATGATGATCAGAGTTGCCGTGGTGAACACCGGCCCTGCCAAACCAAGTTGTGAAGACTTCACAATGCCCAGCACAGGTCCCAACAATATACCCACCAGTAATAGCAGTAACACATTGGGGACACGTGTAAACCGGAAAAGCGAATTAAACAGATGAGCACCAAAGATCAGCAAGCCCAAAAATATTATTACGATCGATGTATTCATCAGCAGTTTATCGGATGCAATTTACTGCATTTCCACATACCTAGATTAAACTTTCCCCTGTTTTTTCAATAAAACGAAAAACCACATCTTTTCCACAGAAGATTGTAAATTTTGTCGTAATAGGAAACTACTTCACCATCTTGGTTTGAGTAGTAAATTGCTTTTGTTACGTTTACCATAAAATTTGGTTATTTTATTAATAATGAGGATGTTAGAATTTATCTATGGCGAAAATGTCGCATTTCAAGCTTGAGTTGTGAATGA
>CAZUDW010000047.1:0-16604 GCA_964619305.1 uncultured Flavobacteriales bacterium | reverse complement strand
AATAATCATTTTGGCATTCCAATAATTTCTGAATTGAAATTTTGTTTTCATTATGAGAGAATGGAATTAATTGTATATTAGCATTGAAAATCAAATCTAATTTATGTCTAACAAAAATCCTAAAATTATGAAAAAAGTTACACTAACTATTATGACTGTGGTGTTTGCTTTCACCCTTTTCGGGCAGCAGATACAGGACTTCACAAAGAACGACTGTGACAACAACACCCAATGGAATCTCTACACAGAGCTCGGCAACGGTTATGCCTGTATGCTGGACTTCATGGCCACCTGGTGCGGCCCATGTGCGGCTTCCACACCCGCTTTTATGAGCATTTATAACGATTATGGTGGGGCAAATTCCACAAATTTCCGCTTATGGTCTTTTGATGTGGACGATAATGAAACCTGTTCTCAAATCCTTGCGTTCCACACCTCTAACGGTGGCGGATACCCGAGTTTTGCACAATGCGCCAGCGATTTTTCTTTTTACGACAATCTCTATGGCAGCGGTGGCATTCCACTCTTTATTCTGATCATCCCCAACACAGGCAATCCATCAGCAAGCAATGTGGATCATTCACAGGTTGGCTGGGCAAGCTGGGTTGAAACAGACTTCAGGAATCATCTGGCACAGAACGGTTTCTTCCCTGTTGGTGTTACACAGACAGCAATGAACGAAAGTGTACACGTATATCCAAATCCTGCAAATGGCACATTCAATGTATCATTGCAGAAGAATGGTACAGACATGGTAGTTGAACTTTACAATATCATGGGACAGAAAGTGAGCACTTTGTTCAATGGCAACGTGAGCGGACAGAAAGACATCTCTGTGAGAACTGATGATTTTGATGCCGGTATGTATTTCGTAAAAGTGATCGAAGGCGACCACAGCGAAACCATTAAACTTATGATTAAATAAATAGTTTTTATAACTGTTTTTAAAAGCCCCGCCATGGCGGGGCTTTTTTATTTACAGCCGGTTTTCAGACAGTTGTTATACAGAGTCATTGCTTTCCTCCATTATCTGTAAGATGAAGTAAAATTATTTAGTTTCGTAAACAATTCTCTGACATGATTTTCTTTATTAATCGGCTATTTTTAAATCAAATCAAAACATCCCTCTGTGCTGTAATTATTTTCTTTACCCTGAATATTACTTGCTTTGGACAAAAGGTGGGTTTGGTCCTGAGTGGTGGTGGCGCAGCAGGTCTTGCACATGTGGGGGTGATCAAAGCGCTGGAGGAAAATGACATTCCCATTGATTATATTGCGGGGAATTCCATCGGTGCCTTGATTGGAGGTATGTATGCCGCTGGTTATTCTCCGGAAGAAATGTCAAAGATGTTGGAATCGGATGAGTTCAAGAATATTGCCAGGGGCAGGCTGGAAGATAAATATATCTATTATTTTAAGCAGAAAGAAGACGATCCGTCCTGGATCACACTGAAGTTTGATAAAGACACTGTGCTGCAAACATCTTTGCCTACCAATGTGATCTCACCGGTTGCTTTGGATTTTAAATTTTTAGAACTGTTTTCCGGTCCGGCTGCCTCAGCAGGATATGACTTCGACAACCTCTTTATTCCCTTCCGTTGCGTTGCATCAAATATAGAGGATAAGGAACTGGTTGTCTTTCGAAAAGGGCATCTCAGCCAGGCGGTGCGGGCTTCAATGTCTTATCCTTTCTACCTGAAACCGATCCGGGTTGATGGTAAATTATTGTTTGACGGTGGGCTGTACAATAATTTTCCGTCAGATATTATGTACCATGATTTTTTTCCTGATGTCATATTGGGAAGTAATGTTACCGGTAACATTGACCCACCGGATGAAGACAACCTGATCTCCCAGATCAAAAGCATGCTGATGAACAAGACCAATTATTCAGTGCTTTGCGAGAATGGAGTTTGCATAAACCCACAAGTTGACATTTCACTTTTTGATTTCAGCAATCCTGAACCGGTCATACAAAAAGGATATGAACAGGCAATGAGCCAGATGGAAGAAATAAAAAGCGTTGTCAGCAGGCGTGTCAGTAAGGAAGAGGTGCAGGAACGTAGGAGAAAATATAAACAAAAATCACCCCCACTTGAATTTAATCATATAGAGATCGATGGTCTCACAAAGGGGCAAGCGAACTATGTAGGCAGGATATGGAAAAAGCCCAAAAAACATCCAACTGTAAGTGTTGATAAGATAAAACCCGCTTATTTCCGTGTATTTGGCGATGATAAAATCAGGAACATTTATCCTATTGCCGATTATAATGAAGGTGAGGGATCCTACCGATTGTTACTGAAGGTTAAAAAAGAGAAGGATATCATACTTGATTTTGGTGGCAATGTCTCCAACCGCCCAATCAGCCAGGCGTATGCCGGGATAAGATATAATTACCTTGGCGCCACTGCTGTCACTTTGATGGGCAATATGCATTTCGGGAAATTATATACATCAGCTCAGGCGAAAGCGCGCTTTGAACTTCCCACGGGAATTCCATCATATATAGAGCCTCAATTCACTTTAAACCAATGGGATTATTTCAAAAGCAAGACCGAGTTTTTTCAACCTAAAACGACCTCTTACCTCATTCAGAAAGAACAATTCGGAGGGATTACACTGGCTGTTCCTGTAAAGAATAAAGATAAAGTAATGACAGAGATCAGTTACGGACAGATAACGGATAAATATTACCAGATAAGCAATTTCCTAGAATCAGATACTGCAGACAGAACGGATTTTGATTTTACATCTGCCTCATTTAAGTATGAACGGAACACATTGAATCAAAAACAGTATGCTAATGCAGGTACTTTTTTATCTCTGCAGGCCGGTCTTGTAAGTGGAGAGGAATCTACCTATCCGGGGAGCACCTTTGAGAGTAAATATAAAAGGATCAGTGATTTACATGAATGGTATTACTTTAAATTGAGATATGATAATTATTATAAACGAAAAGGGCATTTGCGTCTTGGCATCTACCTTGAGGGTGCTTATTCCAAACAGGACTTCTTTAATAACTATACCGCCAGTGTCTTACATGCGCCCTCCTTTCAACCAATTCCTGAAAGCCAAACGCTGTTCCTGGAATCATTCAGAGCTTATAAGTATATGGCAGCAGGTCATAAATTTGTAATTAACCTGATCAGGAATTTAGATATAAGGTTTGAGGCTTATATCTTTCAACCATATCAGGAGATCATACAGGTTGATCCATATCCTTATAACAATTCTTATATCAATATTAAACTTGGTGAACCCTGGCAGAAACGCTATATTATCGGCAGCGCAGGTATAGTGTACTATACGCCAATAGGTCCTATGAGTCTGGAATTTAATTATTATCATAATAATCCTGAAGTTGCCCAGGCAGACAAAAAACCTCTAACCGTAATGTTTCATTTCGGTTATATCATTTTTAATCGCAAGGCAATAGACTGATACAATCAGGCTTGTGCCGTTGGACCTCCAAAATTCATTGGAACAGGAACGTTGGATTCTGTTTCTTCAATTTCTCCATTAACAGATTCAAATTTGGAAAGATTATCATCTAATGCACGCAAGAGTCTTTTTGCATGCTGCGGAGTAAGAACAATTCTTGATTTTACTTTTGCCTTGGGCGTGCCGGGCATCACTTTGATAAAATCAATTACAAACTCAGCATTTGAATGGGTTATAATCGCCAGATTGGAATATATACCATCAGCTATTTCTTCCGAAAGCTCGATATTTAGTTGTCCGGGTTTGTTGGGATTTTGTTCAGGTTTGTCCATTTATTTTTTTATTACAAATAAAGAAACTAATCAAGTTTAATTTCTGCTTCATCCTCCACATCGGTAATCTTTGTGACTCCCATTAATGCATCATATTCTTCCTGAGAGCCAACAATAATCTTGTCATAATCTTTTAATCCTGTTCCAGCCGGCATCAAATGTCCAACAATAACGTTTTCTTTTAATCCAAGCAGACCATCTGATTTGCCCATTACAGCTGCTTCATTCAGTACTTTTGTAGTTTCCTGAAAAGATGCTGCAGAAATAAAGCTGTCAGTTTGTAAAGATGCTCTTGTAATACCTTGTAAAATAGGTTTAGAAGTTGCTGGAACAGCATCCCTTGCCTCAACAGGATCAAGGTCTTTTCTTTTAAGAATGGAGTTTTCATCACGCAATTTTCGTGGTAAAATGATCTGTCCGGGTTTGAAAATCTGCGAACTTCCTGAATTGACGACAACTTTCTGCCCCCATATTCTATCATTTTCTTCCATAAAATCGGCCTTATTTACAATAGATTTTTCGAGGAACTGTGTATCACCGGAATCTTCAATAACTACTTTAAGCATCATTTGCCTTACAATCACTTCAAAATGTTTGTCATTGATTTTAACGCCTTGCAATCTGTAAACTTCCTGAATTTCATTAACCAAATAGTCCTGCACTTTTGTCGGACCTTTGATAGCAAGGATGTTAGCGGGAGTAATTGCTCCGTCACATAGAGGTGTTCCCGCTTTTATGAAATCGTTTTCCTGGACAAGAATATGTTTGGAAAGAGGCACGAGATATTTTTTATCTTCTCCATCACGAGGGCTAACAATGATTTCACGATTTCCACGTTTGATTTTTCCATAAGATACAACACCGTCAATTTCTGATACAATAGCAGGATTAGATGGGTTGCGTGCTTCGAACAGCTCTGTTACCCGTGGTAAACCACCTGTAATATCACCACTTAAGCTACCTGATGATCTTGGTATTTTAACAATAATATCTCCCTCATTGACTTTATCATTCTCATCAATCATAACATGAGCACCAACCGGAATGCTATATTGTCTTAACACTTCTTTCCCACTAACAATTTTTATTGTAGGATTTTTTGTCTTGTCTTTGCTGTCAACCATAACCTTCTCTCTGTAGCCGGTTTGTTCATCAGCTTCATGATGATAAGTTACATCTTCTATGATGTCCTCAAACTGGGCTGTTCCTGAAAATTCTGAAATTATCACCGCATTGTATGGATCCCAGCTGCAAATCAGGTCTCCTTTCTTAATCATCTTCCCAGACTTAATATGTAATTCAGCACCATAAGGTATATTGTTGGTGGTTAGAATGATGTCATTGACAGTATCTATAATTTTGAGTTCAGCCGATCTTCCAATTACTATTTTAATCTCTTCACCTGCTTCATTTATACGTTTCACTGAACGTAATTCTTCTATCTCAATCCTCCCGTCATATTTAGCTTCAATCTTAGATTGCGATAAAATATTACTTGCAATACCACCGACATGAAATGTTCTTAAGGTCAACTGCGTACCTGGTTCTCCAATTGATTGTGCCGCTATCACACCAACAGCTTCACCTCGAACAACCATCTTACCGGTAGCTAGGTTCCTGCCATAGCATTTCGCACAAACGCCCCTCTTTGTTTCGCAGGTAAGTACGGAACGGATTTCAACTTCTTCAATTGGCGACTCTTTAATAATATCAACAATTTCCTCATTAATCTCTTGTCCAGCTGCAATAATCAACTCCTGCGTTATTGGATGATAAATATCATGCACAGTAGTGCGGCCAAGAATTCTTTCATATAAAGATTCAACAACCTCTTCGTTTTTCATAATAGCAGTTGCAGCAAGACCTCTAAGCGTACCACAGTCCTCTTCTGTGATAATTACATCCTGAGCTACATCAACCAATCTTCTGGTCAAGTAACCGGCATCTGCAGTTTTTAAAGCTGTGTCTGCTAAGCCTTTTCTTGCACCGTGTGTTGAAATAAAATATTCCAGGATTGATAATCCTTCCTTAAAGTTAGATAATATCGGGTTTTCAATGATCTCACTACCACTAGCTCCTGATTTTTTTGGTTTAGCCATCAAACCTCTCATCCCTGAGAGCTGCCTGATTTGTTCTTTTGATCCACGGGCACCAGAATCAAACATCATATAAATAGAATTGAATCCATCCTGGTTTTTTTTAAGATGATTCATCAACCTATGTGTGAGTTTTGAATTTGCATGTGTCCATATATCAATGATCTGATTATATCTTTCATTGTTAGTGATCAGCCCCATATTATAACTGTTTTTTACTTCTGACACCTCATTTGCCGCATTGGCTAACAGATTTTCTTTTTCATCAGGGACAACCACATCATCAATATTAAAAGACAAACCGCCTTTGAATGCCATATTAAATCCAAGATCTTTGATATTATCCAAAAATGCAGAAGTTACATCAATTGAAGTTTTCTTAAGAACTTTTCCAATAATTTCCCTGAGGTTCTTTTTAGTTAAAACTTCATTGATATATTCAACTCCTTCAGGAACTACCTTATTAAACAAAACCCTCCCGACCGTGGTTTCAATGATTTTGTTCTTAAAACATTCTTCGCCACTGTCTGTTATTATTTTTTCCTTTATTTTTAACTTGATTAAAGCATGTAGTGAGACTTTTTCTTCATTGTATGCGATGATCAATTCTTCAGGAGAATAAAAAATATGACCTTCTCCTTTAACCGGATTGTTTTTTGTCGATTTTCTCTCTTTTGTCATATAATACAAACCCAATACCATATCCTGTGAAGGAACAGCAATTGGTGCACCGTTAGCCGGATTAAGAATGTTATGAGAAGCAAGCATTAACAATTGTGCTTCAAGAATAGCAGCATTTCCTAAAGGAACATGAACAGCCATCTGGTCACCGTCAAAGTCAGCATTAAAAGCGGTGCAAACCAAAGGATGCAACTGAATAGCCTTCCCTTCTATCAATTTTGGCTGGAAGGCTTGAATACCTAACCTGTGAAGGGTTGGTGCTCTATTCAATAACACAGGATGTCCTTTGAGTACGTTTTCTAAAATATCCCAGACTACTGCTTCCTTCTTGTCAACAATTTTTTTAGCGGATTTTACTGTCTTTACAATTCCTCTTTCTATCATCTTTCGAATGATGAATGGTTTAAACAATTCAGCTGCCATGTCTTTTGGCAATCCACATTCGTGCATTTTAAGTTCAGGTCCAACAACAATCACAGATCTGGCAGAATAATCAACCCTTTTCCCAAGTAAATTTTGACGGAATCTACCTTTCTTCCCTTTTAAACTGTCACTAAGTGATTTTAAGGCACGGTTAGATGCTGTTTTAACCGCATTTGATTTACGAGAATTATCCAATAGAGAATCAACGGCCTCCTGCAACATTCGTTTTTCATTTCTTAATATTACTTCGGGCGCCTTGATCTCAATCAGCCTTTTCAAACGATTGTTCCTTATAATTACTCTTCTGTAAAGATCATTTAGATCTGATGTAGCAAATCGTCCTCCATCAAGTGGCACTAATGGACGCAGTTCCGGTGGAATAACTGGAATCACTTTGAGAATCATCCATTCTGGTTTATTCTCAACATTCTTATTTGCCGTTCTGAAGCTCTCTACAATTTTAAGCCGCTTTAATGCTTCGTTCTTTCTTTGTTGAGATGTTTCGTGATTTGCTTTATCTCTCAAAGAATAAGAGAGTTCATCAATATCTAACCTGCTCAATAAACTAAAGAGGGCTTCTGCTCCCATTTTAGCAACAAATTTATTCGGATCACTTTCATCTAGATATTGATTTTCCTTAGGTAAGCGATCCAAAATATTCAAATATTCATCTTCAGAAAGAAAATCCAAATATTTTAGAGGTTCCCCTTCTTCATTAGTTGCGATACCAGCATTAATTACAACATATTTTTCATAGTAGATAATTGCATCAAGTTTCTTACTTGGCAATCCAAGGAGATAGCCTATTTTATTTGGTAAGGATTTAAAATACCATATATGGGCAACTGGTACAGTAAGTGAGATATGTCCCATACGTTCACGTCTAACTTTTTTTTCAGTGACTTCAACACCACATCTATCACAAATAATACCCTTATAACGTATCCTCTTATACTTACCACAATGACACTCCCAATCCTTTACCGGGCCAAATATTCTTTCACAGAAAAGTCCATCCCGTTCTGGTTTATATGTTCTGTAGTTTATCGTTTCAGGTTTGAGCACTTCACCACAAGAATTTTCTAAAATCAATTCCGGAGATGCAAGGCTTATTGTAATGTTTGTAAAGCTACTATCTTTTATATCTCTTTTTAGAGCCATATTCAGCGTTTTTAATTAGTTGAACTATTTTATTAATCAAGCGAAATATTCAATCCTAAACCCTGCAATTCATGTAATAAGACATTGAAAGATTCAGGTATTCCAGGTTTAGGCATTACGTCTCCTTTCACAATGGCTTCATAAGCTTTTGCCCTACCTACAACATCATCAGACTTTACAGTAAGTATTTCCTGCAAAATGTTGGCTGCGCCAAATGCTTCGAGTGCCCATACCTCCATCTCACCAAATCTCTGGCCACCAAATTGGGCTTTCCCTCCTAAAGGTTGTTGAGTTATGAGTGAATATGGACCTATTGATCTTGCATGCATTTTATCATCTACCATATGATGTAATTTAAGCATATAAATAACTCCAACCGTAGCAGGTTGATCAAAGGGCACACCTGTTCCACCATCATAAATTTGGGTTTTCCCATAGCTCGGTATTCCTGCCTTCTCTGACCACTCAGTAATGTCATCTAAAGTAGCACCGTCAAAAATAGGGGTTGCAAAATGGACACCAAGTTTTTTCCCTGCCCATCCAAGAACTGTTTCATATATTTGACCAAGATTCATTCTGGACGGAACACCTAGAGGATTTAACACAATGTCTACTGGCGTACCATCCTCAAGAAACGGCATATCTTCATCCCTAACTATTTTTGCAACAATTCCTTTATTCCCGTGCCTTCCAGACATTTTATCACCGACTTTGAGCTTCCTTCTCTGAGCTATATAAACTTTTGCTAGTTTGACTATTCCTTTAGGTAGTTCGTCCCCTACACTTATAGCAAACTGTCTTCTTTTAACCGAACCCATAATCTCATTAAAAGCAAGGCGATAGTTGTGTACACATTGTTTGATTAATTCGTTTTTTACTTTGTCAGTGGTCCATCTATTAGGGTTAACCGTTGAATAATCAATCTTCTTAAGAACTTTTTGAGAAAACTTTGTTCCTTTTTTAATGATGACTTCCTTATAATAATCATTAATTCCCTGGCAAACTTTGCCATTAACTAAAGTAAACAGCTTAGTTATCAATTGGTCTTTAAGTTCCTTACTTGTCTTTTCAAACTCTTTCTCTATATCATCCAGTAGTATTTTTTCTTTTGCTTTAGCTTTTCTATCTTTAATAGGTTTTGTAAATAATCTTTTACTCATCACAACCCCTCTTACAGATGGTGGCACCTTTAATGAAGCATCTTTCACATCTCCCGCTTTATCACCAAAAATAGCTCTTAGAAGCTTTTCTTCGGGTGTAGGATCGCTTTCTCCCTTAGGAGTTATTTTCCCAATTAAAATATCTCCTTCTTTAACTTCACAACCTATCCTTATCAAACCATTTTCATCCAAATCTTTCGTTGCTTCTTCACTGACATTTGGAATGTCTGCTGTCAGCTCTTCCAGACCTCGTTTAGTATCTCTTACTTCAAGTGTAAATTCGTCAATGTGTATTGAGGTGAACATATCCTCTCTGACAACCTTCTCAGATATTACTACTGCATCCTCATAGTTATAACCTTTCCATGGCATAAATGCTACCATCAGGTTTCTTCCCAGTGCCAATTCACCATTTTTAGTCGAATATCCTTCACATAGCACATCACCCTTTTTGACAGGATCACCAGCATTGACAATTGGTTTTAGGTTTAGACATGTATTTTGATTTGTTTTAGCAAATTTGGTCAATGTATATGTTTTCAGATCGCTATCAAAGCTTACTAATTTTGTGTTTTCATCCCTTTCATATTTAACTACTATACTCCTCGCATCAACACTTTGAACAACACCATCCCCTTCAGCATAGATAAGAACCCTTGAGTCCCTGGCTACTAATTCTTCTAAACCGGTTCCTATTATTGGTGCTTCCGGATTTAATATTGGAGTTCCCTGCCTCTGCATATTCGAACCCATCAAAGCACGGTTAGCATCATCATGCTCAAGGAATGGAATTAAAGAAGCAGCAATAGATGCTATTTGATTTGGAGCTACATCCATCAATGTAACATCTTTTGGCTCAACAACGGGGAAATCACCTTCAAATCGTGCTTTGATATCTTTATTCATGAAAAAACCATCATCTTTCAAAGGAGCATTCGCCTGAGCAATTGTCTGATTGTGTTCATCTTCAGCACTTAAATAAATGACATCCTTTTTTAACTGAACATGCCCCTGTTCAACTAAACGGTATGGTGTTTCAATAAATCCTAATTTGTTCACTTTGGCATATACACATAACGATGAGATCAGTCCAATGTTTGGGCCTTCTGGTGTTTCAATTGTGCATAATCTGCCATAGTGAGTATAATGAACATCCCTCACCTCAAACCCAGCTCTTTCTCTTGACAAACCACCAGGGCCAAGAGCGGATAATCTTCTCTTATGAGTAATTTCAGACAACGGATTTGTTTGATCCATAAACTGAGATAGTTGATTTGTCCCAAAGAACGAATTAATAACAGAAGACAAGGTTTTGGCATTGATAAGATCAATTGGTGTAAACACTTCATTATCGCGCACGTTCATTCTCTCCCTGATAGTTCTTGCCATTCTTGCCAAACCAACTCCAAATTGGGTGTACAACTGTTCACCAACAGTCCGAACACGTCTATTACTCAAATGGTCAATGTCGTCAACATCTGTTTTTGAATTAACAAGTTTGATTAAATAGCTGATTATGGAAATGATGTCCTCTTTCGTCAAAACTTTAACATCATTACTGATATCAAGACCAAGCTTTCGGTTAATTCTAAATCTACCAACTTCACCTAAGTCATACCTCTTATCAGAAAAAAACAATTTATCAATGATACCCCTGGCTGTTTCTTCATCCGGAGGTTCAGCATTTCTGAGAATTCTGTAAATATGTTCTACCGCTTCAATTTCAGAATTGGAAGGATCCTTTTTTAATGTGTTAAAGATGATTGCATAATCAGAAGCATTGACTTCTGTTTTATGGAGCAAAATAGTGGGTGAACCAGAATCTAAAATAGCTTCAATGTGTTCTTTTTCAATAATTGTCTCACGATCAATAATCACTTCATTACGTTCGATAGAAACAACTTCTCCAGTATCTTCATCCACAAAATCCTCAATCCATGATTTCAGCACCCTTGCAGCTAGTTTCCTGCCAACAGAACGTTTAACACTCGCTTTACTTACTTTAACTTCGTCTGCAAGGTCAAATATATCAAGGATATCTTTATCACTTTCAAATCCAATTGCTCTTAATAACGTTGTTACAGGTAGTTTCTTTTTACGATCAATATATGCATACATCACGCTATTGATGTCCGTTGCAAATTCCATCCATGACCCTCTGAATGGAATAATCCTTGCTGAATATAACTTTGTCCCGTTTGCATGGAAACTTTGCCCAAAAAACACTCCTGGTGATCTGTGTAATTGTGAAACTATTACCCGTTCGGCTCCGTTGATTACAAATGATCCTTTAGGAGTCATGTATGGGATTGTGCCAAGATATACATCCTGAACAATTGTTTCAAAATCTTCATGCTCCGGGTCTGTACAATACAATTTAAGTTTAGCTTTTAAAGGAACGCTATATGTAAGCCCACGAACTATGCATTCTTCTATTGAATACCTAGGTGGATCAATAAAATAATCTAAAAACTCAAGAACAAAGTTATTTCTTGCATCAGTTACAGGATAGTTTTCACTGAACACGCGGTATAAACCTTCATTTTTACGACTTTCAGGTGTCGTTTCTAATTGAAAAAAGTCATGAAATGATTTAAGCTGGATTTCCAAAAAGTCAGGATAATTATATTGGTTTTTAATTGCACCAAATTTTATCCTTTTATTTTGCATTTTAATAGCCATATAAACAAGAACTTAGAGTGTTAGAAATAACAAATTAAATAAACAACGAAAGGTTTAACTCCTTTTTGAGTTAAACCTACAATTAATAACGAAAATGAAATTATTTAAGCTCAACTTCTGCCCCGGCTTCTTCAAGTTGTGATTTGAATCCTTCAGCTTCTTCTTTAGAACAACCTTCTTTTATTGCTTTAGGAGCAGCATCAACAAGTTCTTTTGCTTCTTTAAGACCTAATCCTGTTAATTCTTTAACCAGTTTAACAACTGCGAGTTTTGATCCACCCGGTGCATTTAATACAACATCAAATTCTGTTTTAACATCATCTGAAACCCCACTTTCTGAAGCAGAAGCAGTTGAAACCGCAACCGCAGCTGCAGCAGGTTCTATATTATATTCAGTTTTAAGATAATCCGCTAATTCGCCAACCTCTTTAACTGTAAGTTCAACAAGTTGATCCCCTATTTTTTTTACATCTGCCATAACTTTTATTTTTTGTTATTACTATTATTTAAAATTATTCACTTTATTATTAACTATTTTAATTTATTATGAAGATTTTTTTCCTTTAATACCTGAGTATCCTTTTGTTCAGAAACTGAAATTGGATGTTTATGTTCATTTTCTTTAACCTTAGGTTGATTTGCTCTTTTGTCTAAAGAATTAAGAATTCCGGATATTGTTGACCTACTGGAATTAAGACTTGATAATACATTTTTAATTGGTGATTGCAACAGTAAAATAATGTCTCCAATAATTTCTTCTTTAGATTTTAAAACAGATAATGCCTCAAGCTGATCATCTCCTTTGTAAAAAGAAGCATTTATATAGGCCCCTTTTAAAATAGGTCGATCTTTCTTTTTTCTAAAATCTTTAATTAATTTAGCAGGAGCATTTGCAATTTCTGCTACCATTATCGAGGTGTTTCCAACCAGGATATCTTCAAAATCAGAAAGGTCTTTATTTGAAACCTTTGCAAATGCTTTTTTACATAGTGTATTCTTAACAACCTGTAATGAAATCTTATTCTTATAACACTGCCTACGTAAACTATTCGATTCTTCAACGCTCATACAAGAAACATCCGCTAAATAAATGATATCATTACTCTCTAACTTTTTAGTTAGCTCTGTAATTGTATTATTCTTTTCATCCCTAGTCATTCTTACAGTATTTATTATAACAATACAAGTTAAATAGTCTTTTGATCAATCCATATCCCCGGACTCATAGTACTTGAGATTGCAATACTCTTGATATATGTACCCTTAGAAGAGGCAGGTTTTAATTTTACAATAGTGTTCAACAACTCAGATGCATTTTCAGCCAGTTGTTCAGCACTAAATGAAACTTTACCTATTAATGCATGAACAATACCCGTTTTATCAACTCTAAAATCTATTTTTCCAGCTTTAGCCTCCGCTACAGCTTTTCCAACTTCCATGGTGACAGTACCTGACTTCGGATTAGGCATCAACCCACGTGGACCGAGAATTTTACCAAGAGCTCCAACTTTTCCCATAACAGATGGCATTGTTATAATAACATCTATCTCAGTCCATCCTTTTTTTATTTTTTCAATATATTCATCTAAACCAATATAGTCCGCACCAGCATCTTTAGCTTCAGTTTCTTTATCAGGTGTACATAACACCAACACTTTAATATCTTTTCCTGTTCCATAAGGTAAAGTAACCACCCCTCTAACCATTTCATTCGCTTTTCTTGGGTCTACTCCTAATCTAATAGCCATATCAACGGATGCATTGAAATTAACGCTTGATATCTCCTTTATCAACTTACATCCATCATCAACAGAATATTTATTATTACGATCAATTGCCTCTAAGCTTGCTTTATATTTCTTTGATAATCTTACCATAATAAAATATATTAAAAAGGTGAATTTCCTTTTATAATAACACCCATACTTCTTGCTGTTCCTGCAACCATTTTCATTGCAGATTCAACTTGGAAGCAATTAAGATCTACCATTTTATTTTCTGCAATTTGACGTACTTGTTCCCAAGATATTGATCCAACCTTTAATCTTATAGAATCAGCTGAACCAGATTTCAATTTCGCTGCTTCAAGAATCTGAACAGATGCGGGTGGTGTCTTAATAATAAAATCAAATGATTTATCATGATATACAGTAATCACTACAGGAAGTATTTTCCCAGCACTGTCTTGAGTCCTTGCATTAAACTGCTTACAGAAATCCATAATATTTAAACCCTTTGCTCCAAGTGCCGGCCCAATTGGAGGAGCAGGATTTGCAGCATTGCCACGAATTTGTAATTTTATTAATCCAACAACCTGTTTAGCCATTTTTATTCTTTTTCAACTTGCATATAACTGAGTTCAACAGGAGTTTTCCTGCCGAATATTTTCACACTAACTTTTAATCTTTTTTTATCTTCATATAGTTCTTCTATAACAGCATTAAAACTATTAAATGGACCATCTATCACTTTTACGGTTTCTCCAACAATGAAAGGTACATTTAATTCCTCGTCACTCACAGCCAATTCATCAACTTTTCCGAGAATTCTGTTTACTTCGTTCTTCCTTAAAGGGACAGCTACACCTCCCTTTTCAGCTCCTAAAAACCCAAGCACATTCGGAATATTTTTAATAATATGTGGGATTTCCCCATCTAATGTGGCCTCAATTAATACATATCCAGGGAAGAAATTACGCTCTTTACTTATCTTCTTTCCAGACCTGATTTGATAAATTTTCTCTTTTGGAATAAGAACTTGCGAAAACAATTGATCAAAATTATGTCTTTTCATCTCCATTTCTATCATCTCTTTGACAGAATTCTCCTTACCACTTATAGCACGAACAACATACCATTTCATCTTATTACTACTCTGTTCTTGAGGCATGAATCTTAATATTATTGAAATAATGAATAAATTAATTTTAAGCTAAAACTGGAAGCTACATCCATGACATATATAATACCAGCAATAATGAAAGAAGCTATTAATACAATTACTGAACTGTTTTGCAACTCTCCCCATGATGGCCAAGTTACCTTGTTCATTAACTCATCATATGCTTCAACAATAAATCTTTTCACAACCCTTCTTTTGCACGGGTGGAGTGACTCGAACACCCAGCCTGCAGTTTTGGAGACTGCTGCTCTACCAATTGAGCTACACCCGTACCTTAAACATTTTTTTCTTGATAATTTAGCGTACCCTATCCTACTTAATGATCTCAGTCACCTGGCCAGCACCAACTGTTCTTCCTCCTTCTCTAATAGCAAATTTTAAACCTGTATTTAAAGCAACAGGTGCAATCAATTTTACATTTATTGTTAGATGGTCTCCTGGCATGACCATTTCCCTTCCTTCTTCAAGAAATATTTCACCTGTAACATCTGTAGTTCTAACATAGAACTGAGGGCGATACTTATTGTGAAATGGAGTATGCCTACCACCTTCTTCTTTTTTTAATATATAAACTTCAGCCTTAAATTCTTCATGTGGTGTAACCGAACCAGGTTTAGCTATAACCATACCTCTTTTGATAGCATCTTTGTCTATACCTCTTAAAAGCAAACCAACGTTATCACCGGCTTCTCCTCTATCAAGAATTTTTCTGAACATTTCAACCCCAGTTACAACTGATGTGAGTTTTTCAGCACCAAATCCGATAATATCAACCCCATCACCAGAATTAATAACTCCTGTTTCAATTCTACCGGTAGCAACTGTTCCTCTCCCGGTAATAGAAAATATATCTTCCACCGGCATAAGGAAATCTTTGTCAATATCTCTTTTAGGTAATGGTATATACTCATCAACTGCCTTCATAAGTTCTTCAACAGCAGCAACTCCATCGGGATCATTGTTAAGGGCTTTTAAAGCAGAACCCCTGATGACAGGAACATTTTCACCGTCAAAATCATAAAATGATAAAAGTTCTCTAACTTCCATTTCAACCAGTTCCAACAATTCCTCATCGTCAACCATATCACATTTATTGAGAAAAACTACTATTGCCGGAACACCAACTTGTCTTGCCAATAGGATATGTTCCCTAGTTTGAGGCATTGGCCCGTCATCTGCAGCTACTACTAAAATCGATCCATCCATTTGAGCAGCACCTGTCACCATGTTTTTCACATAGTCAGCATGTCCGGGGCAATCCACATGTGCATAATGCCTGTTCTCCGTTTGATACTCTACATGAGCTGTGTTGATAGTAATACCCCTTTCTTTTTCTTCAGGGGCATTGTCTATAGAATCAAAGGATTTTACATCAGCAAACCCCTTTTTATTCAATACAATAGTAATAGCAGAAGTTAAAGTTGTTTTCCCGTGATCAACATGTCCTATCGTTCCAATATTAATATGTGGTTTAGATCTATTAAAATTTTCTTTAGCCATAATTCTAATTTTATTTAGTTAAATAATATAAATAATACTCTTCTGAGCCAATGACGGGATTTGAACCCGTGACCCCTTCCTTACCAAGGAAGTGCTCTACCGCTGAGCTACATCGGCCAAAAGTATAACAGATAACTCACCGATGCATGGATAAACTTACCCACTCATAGAGCGGGAAACGGGATTCGAACCCGCGACCCTCAGCTTGGAAGGCTGATGCTCTA
>CAZUDW010000046.1:17482-21682 GCA_964619305.1 uncultured Flavobacteriales bacterium | reverse complement strand
TGGTAGCCCGTAGGGGATTCGAACCCCTGTTACCAGGATGAAAACCTGGCGTCCTGACCTGGCTAGACGAACGGGCCAATACACTTAAATAAATCGGGCAGCGAATATATTAAAAAAAACAACTTTTAAAACAACTTTATTGAATTTCATCCTGATCTGCCTTGAATTCATAACCTAATCTTTTTCCTGTTCTGAATTTTGTAATAGCGTTATATTCTTTTATTTTCTGAACTGTCACTTCTTTCATCTGGTCATAAGGTGGTATAAGTAGGTCAAAATCAAGCGAATAGAGAATAGTAGATTCGATTATATTTTTCATTACTGCATCATCCAGTACAGCATTTTCAAAATTATTATAAAGAAATCCCAGTTGCCTTTTGCCTTCAACAAAATAGTGCATTTCATGATTGATAAATATCCGGGCAACAAGATATCCGGAATCATTATCCCTGTTGAATTTAAAAGAATCACGCAAAAAATTATATACATTTATTAAGCCACAATAAGATCTAAGAGAATCCTCAGATAAGTAAGAAGTTTTCCACATACTATGACTTTTGTCGAATGTAAACACATTGGTATGCATCTGGAAGATCAGTAAATCACCTGCAAACTGAATTTCTGTTTCAAATTCTCCCCTATCGTGACACTTAACATCAATATCTTTGATATCCTTCATTCCTTTTTCTATTTCTTCTGCTGTTTGCTGCAGGTTGTCTTTAAATTTCTCAAATATATTTAGCATTTGCATAAACACCTTATGTTTAATAACAGCTTTTGTTTTTAATTCTTCAATGATCAGTTGTTGCGGTGTTTTTAGTTTCATTTTAATATGCTTTTGCAAAAATCACTTTTTGTTTTGACGGTTTTCCGGAATAAATACAAGTGCCCTTTTCTAATTTATTATTTAATGGGATGCACCTGATGTCGGCTTTGGTTTCTTCTTTTATCCTGGCTTCTGTTTCAGCTGTTCCATCCCAATGTGCTACAACAAATCCTCCATCTTCTGCAATGATTTTTTTAAATTCGTCATAATCGCAAACCTCATGTGTGTTCTTTTCCCTAAACTCCTTAGCCCTGTCAAATAAATTCTGCTGAATGTCTGCAAGAAGTTTTTTTATGTAGTCTGAGACATCATTATTCTGTATAGTATTTTTTTGCAAAGTATCTCTCCTGGCTATTTCAATTGTGTTATTATCAATATCCCTCGGGCCAATTGCAATTCTGATCGGAACACCTTTAAATTCATATTCATTAAATTTCCATCCGGGCTTATAAGTGTCTCTGTTATCATATTTTACACTAATGTTTTCCTTTTGAAGTTCAGCCATCAGCTTTTGTACAACTTTATCGATTTCGGACAACTCATCAGCATTCCTGTAAATTGGAATTATCACTGTTTGTATAGGTGCAAGTTTGGGAGGAAGAACCAGGCCATTATCATCTGAATGAGCCATAATAAGAGCTCCAACCAGCCTGGTCGAAACGCCCCATGAAGTAGCCCAAACATAATCCAACCCTCCATTCCTGTCAGCATATTTTACATCAAAAGCTTTGGCAAAATTCTGACCAAGAAAATGTGATGTGCCGGCTTGTAAAGACTTGCCATCCTGCATCAATGCTTCAACACAATATGTGTCTTCTGCACCTGCAAATCGTTCAGATTCAGTTTTAAGTCCTTTTATCACAGGAATAGCCATAGTATTTTCAACAAAATCAGCATAGACTTCCAACATCTTCCTGGCTTCGGTAACGGCTTCATCTTTTGTTTCATGCGCTGTATGTCCTTCCTGCCACAGGAACTCCGCAGTGCGTAAGAACAAGCGGGTTCTCATCTCCCACCTCATAACATTCGCCCATTGGTTAACAAGAATTGGCAAATCTCTATAGGATTGAATCCATCCTTTATAAGTATTCCAAATAATTGATTCAGATGTAGGCCGTATGATGAGTTCTTCATCAAGCTTAGCTTCAGGATCAACAATCAATCCTCCGTTTTCCTTGTCGCTTTTAAGCCGGTAATGTGTAACAACAGCACATTCTTTAGCAAAACCTTCCACGTGTGCAGCTTCCTTGTTCATAAAAGATTTTGGAATGAGAAGTGGAAAATACGCATTGCAGTGCCCTGTATTCTTAAACATTTTATCTAATGTGGATTGCATGATCTCCCAAATGGAATATCCATAGGGTTTTATCACCATACAACCTTTAACGTCAGAATGCTGAGCAAGATCTGCATTAACAACAATATCATTATACCATTGCGAATAGTTTTCCTTTCTTGTTACAAGTTTTCCCTTCATAAATTATGGTATGAATTTTGTCATCGTAATCGGTGAGCAAAATTACTAAATATATGTTTGAATATTTTACATGGAAAAATGATGCTATTAAACCAATTCCCAATTTGAAATGTCTAAGTACCATGAAAAAATTATTAAGAACCTTTCTGTGTTTTGGCACGTTTTTTGTTTTTTCAGGTATTATGATTTCATGCACAACATATCAGCACATGCAAAGATCAGATGATGATATCTACTACAGTAGTTCAGATGCACAAGACATTAAGACATCGGATAGCTACCGGGAATATGAAAGTTACAGTCAGTACAAAGATGTTCCGGTTGATAATTCAAAAAAAGACAACAAACAATTGCAAAAGAAACAGAGTGATCAATCCAGGGCACAGGAAATAAATCGGTCTGTTTTCAGAACTATTGGATATATCATGCTGGAATCATTGTATCTTTTACTTATTTTTGACTAATATAAAAAACCAAAAGCCATGAAAACGATAAAAACATTTTTAGGTGCAGCTATAATCACAGCGATGTTCGGATGTACTTCAACATACCAGACAAGATCTTATGACGATGATGATGTCTATTCGACATCCAAAAGCAATTACAACACCAACAGCAACTCCTCATCTGACATAGATAACTACCGTGATTATCAATCAAATGAATCCTCTGAAAATAATGATCAGAACTATAATTACAGTTCAGAACGTTCAAGCGATGGTAATGGTAATACATACATAACAAATAACTACAATGGCAGTTCATTTGACTATGATGATTATTATGATTACGAATATTCATCAAGGATCAGGAGATTTCACAGACCTATCGTAACTTATGGATATTATGATCCATGGTACACAAACACATATTGGTATGATTATAATCCTTATTATTATGGCACCAGCATCTACCTTGGATACCATTGGTGGTGGAGTGACCCTTGGTTTGCAGGTTGGTACTGGAACTGGGGCTGGGGTTTGTTTGGATGGAATTATCCCTGGTATTATGGTGGTTACGGATATTATGGATACAACCATTATCACAACTATTGCTGGAATAGTTGCATGTACAATCATTATGGCGGATGGTATGCTCATGATTATTATTACAACAGTTATGACAATAACAGCTATTATTACGGACACCACGATTCTCGGGGTTCAAACGGGAGAGCCGATGGAGTACGGCCACTTTCAAAGGTGTATGAAACGGCTGCAGCGCAAGGATTGGTTACATCAGCACGCCCGGTTTCCGAATATAACGGATTAATTAAAGACATTGATAAAAACATCACCAGGGCGCCCAATAGTGCAAGTTCCACTTCAGTTACAAAACCTCATAGCAGTGTAAACACACAAAACGGAAATCCTAATATTAACACGGACGGTCCTAACCTGATTACAAGACCATCAGTTAATGATTATTCTACTCCAAGTATGCAGCAGGGAGACAACAACCAGATATCACGACCTACTTCACACAAAGGTCTGAACCAGAATGGAGGGAATGTAATTAATCGTCCTTCTCAAAATCAGGGAAATCAAAACTACAATATACCAAACGTCAATACTACACCGAAAATTAAACAACCTGTAAATCCCGATCAACCTCGCAATTACACTGCTCCGAAAGGCAATTATTCTAAACCAAGGCAATATTCCACACCTCCAAGGGAGAATAATTATAATTCTCCAAACAGAACTCCGAATAGGATAAATAAAAGGGAAGGAACCCAGAGTTCACATTCATATTCTTCTCCAAGATCTTCTGGTAGTCATAGTGGAAGATCATATTCTTCTCCAAAATCTTCGGGTAGTCATAGTGGAAGGTCATATTCTTCTCCAAGATCTTCTGGCAGTCATAGTGGAAGATCATATTCTTCTCCAAGATCTTC
>CAZUDW010000046.1:0-17382 GCA_964619305.1 uncultured Flavobacteriales bacterium | reverse complement strand
AGTCATAGTGGAAGATCATATTCTTCTCCAAGATCTTCGGGTAGTTCAGGGAGACATTCTTCCGGAAAAAGTTATAGCCGCAATCGTTAAAAACAACTGACCAATTATGATAAATAAAAACTTTTTCCTTCTGGGCATTTTGTTACTGTCAGCCAGGCTGAGTGCTCAAAATGAGATCGATGCTTTACGTTATTCTCAGATTCAGTTGGGAGGAACAACAAGATCACTTTCCATGGGCAATGCATTCGGAGCATTGGGTGGAGATTTTTCAGTCTTAAGTACAAATCCTGCCGGGATTGCTATTTACAGAAAATCTGAAGTAATGGGAACGATCGGGTTTTTTAATAATTCTACTTCTGCAACTCATTTTGGGAACAAAGTTAATGACAGCAAATACAATCTTAACATCAGCAACATCGGTTGGATAGCAAACCTGAACAGTAACAGCTCCGGATGGACCAATACTTGTTTTGGGATTGGATACAATCGCATCAACAATTTTAACAAACGTTTTACCTTTCAGGGTACTAATGACAACAGTTCTCTGTTGGATGTTTTTCTGGATCAGCTAAACGCCAACGGAGGAATTGACGCAGCCAACATTGGAGATAATCCAGACTTTACATTTGGCACAAACCTGGCCTGGCAAACGTTCCTACTTGACACAGCAGGTGGTGCAACCAATTATTACAGTGCATTGCCTGTATATGGAGAATTGCAACAGGGTAGCGTCATATCGAATGGAAATATGGGTGAAACTGTTATTAGTTTTGGAAGCACATATGAATACAAATTATATGTTGGCGGTAGCATCGGCATTGAATCTGTAAATTATTTTGAAGAATCCAATTACCAGGAATTTGCTCCGGAGGGTGACACAAACATCTATCTCACATCTTTTGATTTAAAAGATAAATTGCACACTAGTGGAGTCGGATATAATTTTAAATTTGGCTTAATTTTTAAGCCCAATGATTATTTCAGGCTGGGTGCTGCAATCCACTCACCTACTTTTTTCAACCTTAGTGATAAATACAGTAGTTATATGACATCTGATTTCAAAGGTGGTGAACATTATGAATATAGCTCACCCACAGGTGCATTTGATTATCAACTTATAACTCCATACAGAGCAATCGGTAGCATTGCTATCATTCTTGGACAGATCGGTTTGTTAAGCGCAGATTATGAATTTATAGATTATTCCTCCGCCAGGTTACAATCAGACAGTTATGATTTTATTAAAGAAACCAATCAGATCAATTTAAAATATACAGCAACCAGTAATGTTAGAGCCGGTACTGAATGGCGGTTTGATCCATTCAGAATCAGGGCAGGTTATACATATTTTGGCAACTCCTACGCATCTCTGGTTGACAATGACAACAGCAAGCAGGCTTTTTCTGCAGGTCTTGGATTCCGTGACAAAGAATATTACATTGATTTAGGATATATCTACACAATGAATTCAGAAAAGTACTTTATCTATAATCCCGATTATGTCGATGCAACAAATCTGAATTCCAATACACACAACTTCCTTCTGACCGTTGGATTCAGGTATTAAGGTTTAATAGAGAAATATAAAATTCTTTCCTTAATCTTCTTTGGTTATTCCACCTGCATCCACAAGGATTCTCCCACAATGCTCACAAACGATTATTTTCTTTAAAGATTTAATATCCAATTGCCTTTGTGGTGGAATTTTATTAAAACAACCTCCACAGGAATCTCTTTCAATAGGAACCACAGCAAGCCCGTTCCTTGCATTTTTCCGTATTCTCTGGTAAGCTGTTAATAGGCGTTCTTCAATAATCTTTTCAGCATTCTTTGCCTGCACAAGTAGATCTTCTTCCTCTTTCTTGGTTTCAGCAACGATATCTTTAAGTTCGCTCTTTTTTAACTGCAAATCTTTTTCTCTTTCGCTTAAACTCTTCTTAGTTTCTTCAAGAGTTTCATTCAAAAATTCAATTGCAGCTTTGCTCTCTTTTATTTTCTTTTCACACAACTGAATTTCCAATGTTTGATATTCTATCTCTTTATTGATAGACTCAAATTCCCTGTTATTACGCACCGATTTTTGTTGATCTTCATACTTTTTTATTAAAGCTTTGGAATCCTTGATCTGGTTCTTTTTATCCGTAATATTAGTTTCAGCATTGTCTAATTCTGAAGTAAATTTTATTACCCTGGTTTCCAGACCTTCAATTTCATCCTCCAGATCCTGAACTTCTAAAGGCAATTCCCCTCTTACTACCTGAATCTGATCTATAGTTGAATTTATCTTTTGAAGATTAAACAATGCCATCAGCTTATCTGCCACATTCATTTTATCTTTGGAATGCACACTACTTGTAACATTTGAGGAAACAGGTTTCCTATTGCTTTTTTGTGTGACTTTATTCTTATCCGATTTCTGTTTAGTTGCAGTATTTTTCGCTTTTGTTACCACTTTTTTCTTCGTGGTTTTCTTGGTTTTTTTTACAATTGTTGTCTTCGCCATTCTTACAGGTAATTTACTGGATTTGTATCAATTTTTGATAAACTGGGTGCAAATGTAGAAAATTTTTCCTTCAGCAGATTGTATATAATATTAGTTACAAATTGCTCACTTTCATAATGACCGATGTCTACAATTATAATCTTATCCTCTGCATCAAAGAACTGATGGTACTTGAAATCAGCAGAAATAAAAATGTCTGCACCTGCAGAAATGGCATCTTTAAGTAAAAAGCTTCCAGATCCGCCACAAACACTAACTTTTTTAATATTTTTCCCTCTCAATTTTGTATAACGTATTCCATCCGCACTGAATTCTTTTTTTATAATGTGCAGGAAATCCATTTCAGGTACTGTCACCGGTAGCTCTCCTATCATCCCGCTACCTATTTTATCACTTATATTTTCAAGACTTATAATATCGAAAGCTACTTCTTCATAGGGATGGGTTCTCTTCAGCGCTTCAACCACTTTTTTTTCAGCATAAGCGGGAAATACGGTTTCTATCCTGATCTCTTTCTCTTCATTCAGTTTATTCTTACTACCGCTGAAAGGCGTAGCTTTTGCATTGGGTTTGAAAGTGCCATAACCACTTGTGTTGAAACTGCAGCTATCATAATCCCCTATGTTGCCACAACCGGCTTTGAATAATGCAGTTCTAACCAATTCAATATGGCTCTCAGGGCAGAAAGTATATAACTTTTTTAACATCTTATTCTTTGGCTTTAATATGCTGCACTTTTCCAGATTTAATTTCCTGCAGATAGAGAGATTTACCCCATAACTGATATTGTCCAGATTTGTGTGGATAGAATAAACTGCAACATCATTTTTTATAGCATTTAAAATTGCCCGTCCGGTATAATGATTACTGGAAATCTTTTTCAGTCCAGAAAAAATTAACGGATGATGTGATATAATCACGTTGCAACCCTTTTGAATTGCTTCATTTATAACTGCTTCAGTACAATCAAGCGATATCATCACACCTTTTATTTCCATTGCAGGATCACCGATCTGTAATCCCGAATTGTCATACTCCTCCGCCAAACTTTTAGGTGCAAATTCTTCAAGAACATCTATTATTGCATTTAATTTCATGATACAAAAATTCTATAAGGATTATCTATGCAAATTACGTAAATTTCATTCATGAATATAAGCAGTATCTTATTATTTCCAATTGCTGTGCTGTATGGTGTTGGTGTTTCTCTGGTGAAAACTGCCTATGCCATCGGTCTTCTGAAATCACACTCATTCTCTATACCTATTATTTCTGTTGGAAACCTGAGCCTGGGTGGAACCGGAAAATCTCCACACGTTGAATATATTTTGAATTTATTATCTGAGCAGGGGCGATTGGCTACTCTCAGCAGGGGGTACGGAAGAAAAAGAAAAGAATTCCTTGTTGCAGATGATACTGCAACTGTTAAAGACATAGGTGATGAACCCATGCAGTTTCATAAGAAATTTCCGGATGTTGTAGTTTGCGTACACAGCAACAGAGTAAGCGCTGTTAATAAACTCCTGAGTTTATATCCCAATTTGAAAGCCCTGGTCTTGGATGATGCATTTCAACACAGAGCAATTGTACCAGGTTTAAACATTCTGCTCACGGATTACAACCATTTATTCATCAACGATTACCTGTTCCCTTCAGGTAAACTTCGGGATCACAGAGCAGCCAGTGTTCGTGCCGATATCATTATTGTTACAAAATGCCCGGATGTGTTGTCACCGATTGAAAAGAGGATCTTAATAGACAAGCTGGCACCTGCAGCGCATCAGATGGTTTATTTCTCGCATATCAAATACGGAGACATCCATCCTGTTGTTGAGAACGAAGCATCTCAATCTCTCAGTAAGGATTATTATTTCAGAAAGCATTTTTCCGTTCTATTGCTAAGTGGTATTGCCAATGCTTCCCACCTGGTTTACCATATAAAACCTTATGTGAATGAATTTGTTCACTTAAAATTCAGGGATCACCACTGGTTTACGCGCAAGGATATCGCCAGGGTTAAAAAGAAATTTTCATCCATTACCGATGACAAAAAGATTATCATTACCACAGAAAAAGACCTGATGAGATTGCAAATACCTGAGTTGCTGAAAGATATTATGGAACTTCCTCTTTTTTATATACCTGTAAGCATGGAATTTAAAGGTAATGATGGCAAGGAGTTTGAACGGCAGGTTATTGAGTATGTCAGACGTGCCGGGCCTGCTGTCTTTAAGAAAAAGATGGATTAAAAAAGCATTTTTATTCCTATATTATCCGCTTTAACTATGTGCTTTTTTGATAAAGACATCTATATCCATCCATACTTTTACCGGAAACATTCCTAAGTAAAAAGTTGAGCTTGATATGCCGGTAGATTTAACAAATTCTATCTCTCCGGCATATAAATCTACGGCTTAACCAAGGAGAAAGACCATTGACATTAGCGGGAAGGAGAGCAAAAGAACAGCTTTATTAAAGTCGCTATTAAAGTCAATTCAATTTACTAAGACAATCAAGGACTTTCCTTTCTAATTCCTCAACTATGCTCTGATAATCTTTTTTATAAAACTTTTCCCCCGTCAACATTTCATACAATTCAATGTAGCGGTTTGATACGGATTCAACAAAATCATCCGTCATTGTGGGTATCTGCTGTCCTTCTAATCCCTGGAATCCGTTGGCAATGAGCCATTCTCTTACAAATTCTTTTGATAACTGTTTTTGTTTTTCTCTCCTGTTCTGCTTTTCTTCATATCCTTCGCTGTAAAAATATCTTGAAGAATCAGGTGTATGAATTTCATCTATCAAGGTTATTGTGCCGTTTTCATCTTTTCCGAATTCATACTTTGTGTCTACAAGTATCAGTCCCTTGCCGGCTGCTTCCTTCGTTCCAAAACTGAAAAGTTTTTTTGTATATTCTACCAAACAATCAAAATCTTCTTTATTCACCAATCCACGACTGATTATATCTGCAGGGGCAATGTCTTCATCATGTCCGGTATCCGCTTTTGTAGATGGGGTGATAAGAGGTGTCGGAAACACATCGTTTTCCCGCATACCGTCAGGCATTTTCACACCACAAATCAGTCTTCTTCCTTCACGGTATTCCCGCCATGCATGCCCGGAAAGGTAACCTCTTATTACCATTTCAACTTTAAAGGGTTTGCATTTTATCCCAATTGTGGCATTCGGATGAGGTGAATCGATGATCCAATTAGGCAAAATATGTTCTGTCTTTTTCATGAACTTCTCTGCAATCTTGTTCAAAACCTGCCCTTTATAGGGAATTCCTCTTGGCAGTACAACATCAAATGCAGAGATACGGTCTGTTGCGATCATCACCATCAGTTTATCATTGATCTCATATACATCTCTTACCTTTCCTTTATACAATCTGCTTTGACCGGGAAATGAAAAATCCGTTTGTTGTAGTGTCTGCTTCATATTAATCTTTTTTTCTATCATTTGCATAAGCTTTAATTACTTTTCTTACCAGCTTGTGTCTCATAATATCCTGCTCTGTCAGCATAACAAAATCAATTCCTTCAATTGGCTTTAGAATGCGCAATGCCTGTAACAAGCCGGATGGCTGACTGTCTGGAAGATCGATCTGTGTAATATCCCCTGTGATGATAAACTTTGCCTGCTTTCCCATCCGTGTCAGAAACATCTTCAATTGATTTATAGTAGCATTTTGCGCTTCATCCAGAATAACAAAAGAACGGTCAAGTGTTCTGCCTCTCATAAAAGCAAGGGGAGCAATCTGGATTGTTTCTTTGTCAAGCAAAGCCTGTAATCTATCCTTACGAATCATATCGCGTAATGCATCATAGAGTGGTTGCAGGTAAGGATCTATTTTCTCTTTCAGATCCCCGGGTAAAAACCCAAGGTTTTCCCCTGCTTCAACAGCCGGCCTTGTCAGGATGATACGCCTTACCTGTTTTTCTTTTAAAGCCTTGACAGCCATAGCCACTGCAGTGTATGTTTTACCTGTTCCTGCAGGACCTATTGCAAAAACCATATCGTTTTGTTTTACTGAATTCACCAGCTCAGTCTGACCGCTTGTGCAGGTTTTTATAATTTTTCCATCAGGGCCATAAACAAGTACATTTTCTTCTACCTGTTTTACTTTATCATTCAATAAAATATTTTCGACATCATCCTCTTTGATAGAATTAAATTTGTTGTAATGCTGCGCAAGCATTTTAATTTTCTCTTCAATAATCTTTATCTGTTTCTCCTGCCCTACTACCTTAATCGTATTGCCCCTGGCAATGATCTTTAACTCTGGAAAGTGCTTTTTCAACAAATTCAGGTTGGAATTGTTGATTCCAAAAATCTCAACAGGATTTGGAGAATCTACCTGGATAACAAGTTCTTGCAACGCCTATTTTTTTTTACAATTATCTGGAGACATTTGCCTAATTTTAGCCCCGCAAAATAAGGCAATTTCTTTAAAATGTCAGAAGCAAATAAATACTTTTGTAATTAGGATACAGTAATGGCTATCAATTCCGAACAGAAATCCACAAATAAATGGCCGGTTATTACTTTGACAACAGATTCCGGCCTTGAGGATTATTATGTTAGCGCTATCAAAGGAGCTATTATTTCTCAATTGCCCGAAGTACATATTATCGACATCAGTCACAATATTCCCACATTTGACATTTCACAAGCTGCATTTGTTTTGAAAAATGTGATAGCTGAATTTCCCAAAGGCACTGTGCATATCATTGGAATACTTCCTGATGCTACAGCAGAATCACCTCATATTGCCGTAAGTTATGAAAACCAGTATTTCATTGCTGCAGATAACGGGATATTTTCTCTGCTTTTTACGCATAAACCGGATAAAATTGTCGAACTGACCATCAAACAGGACACGGATTTTCTTACTTTTCCAACAAAAGATATTTTTGTAAAAGCTGCATGCCATTTAGCACGAGGGGGAGTATTGGAAGTGTTGGGTGGGCCGAGAGACAGTTTCCTGGAAAGAACCAATTTACAACCCATCACTGATAAGAACATCATCAGGGGGAATATAGTTTATATTGATCATTATGGAAATCTGATTACTAATATCAAAAAAGATCTGTTCAACAAGATAGGTAAAGGGAGAAGGTTTAATATTCTGATGAAGGATGAATCTTCGGTACTCAATAAAATATCTAATTGTTACAATGATGTTGAATTCAGCGAAATGCTCGCTTTGTTTGGTGCAGCAGGAAACCTTGAAATAGCAATTAATGCCAACAGTGCTGCTAAATTGTTGATCATGGGAGTAGGAAATGCAATAAGTATTGAATTTTATGATAAAAAGAATCGTTAAAATGACTTTCCTCCCCGGGAAAGAAGATGAGTTTCTTCAAATATTCCATGATATAGAAGATAAAATCAGGTCTTTTGAAGGATGCTGTCATTTAGATCTTCTAAGAAATACTCATCAGAAAAATATTTTTTTTACATACAGCTGCTGGCAGAGTAAAGCTGTTTTGGATCAGTACAGAAATTCTGATTTGTTTCATTCCACATGGTCAAAAACAAAAAAGCTTTTCCTGAAAAATGCCGAAGCATGGTCAACAGAAGTTATATCAGCAGACCAGCGAAGTTCAGATTAGAAATTATAAATAGTACTGTTTTTAGGATAAGTAACGGTATAACGGAAAATAAAGGTCTTGGTCTCCTTTGGATCCATTTTAATTCTCCAATTCAGATAACCCGTTTTTTCCTGTAAACTGCTTCCTCCTTTATCGATCAATTCAATTGTGATATCCTTGTTGGAAGAAATTGGTATCTGATCCTGCAAATCCATTTCAAAAGGCAGGTCTTTGGTATTTCTAACATTGATCTCAATACCAATGAATACTTTTTTGTTTGCTCCAATGATCTTATTTTTTGTATAATCCTTAATCTTTTTCCTGTTTATAACAACGCTTGGATCCCTGCCAAAAGAGAGGTCTAATGTATCTTTGGTTGAATTGGCTTCGATATATGATTTTCCAATATACGTGTTTGCAAAGTACAAATTTGCCTGTCCGCTTAAGAGGTTTAAGTCATCCCATCCTGTTACATGCGCCAGCAAAAAAGCAGATTCATCAATTTTTGGTGCCGCATAATAGCGATAGATAGCAGGAAGTTCTACATGCATTATTTCAACTAGGTGTTTTTTATTATCTGCTGGTACAGAATACGGGATTTTTATATCAAAAGATGTGTTCATCTGGTTTTTCTGAACCTGGGTATAATCAGCAATCGTGGTAGCAGGTGGAACTTCTTCTTCTTTCCCTTTTGCTGCAAAATCCAATTTTGATTCTTCCAACTTCCTTGGAGCATTTCTCATATCATAGGAAGGTGTTCTTGTCATCACCGGTTGATTGAAGGTCAAAACCCATGGCTGAAGCTTTGGCTTTGTCCCACTGATAACCGGTAAACCGGTTGACAATGTAAGATCTATCTTCTTCCAGTCAATACCTGTATTCTGAGTAATATTCGCTTTATAAAAAAGTTTTACAGGACTGTTCACATCCTGTGCCCTCAGATCATAAGCAGGGCTCCAAGAAGCATCATACACAAGATATGATATCTCAAATCTGCCCGTTGCCTTGCTGTTTGATGATAATTCAACTACAATCTCACTGCTCGACTTCAACCATTTCGCATTCATCTGCAGAAGTTGTTGACTTATTTTAGATTTTTTTTCGTTCAGCTTACGGTTCTTTTCTTCAGTTTTCAGTGCATTATTCATGATTTCAACTAACCTTTCTCTGAAAAAATCAGCAGTATATTCCAGTTCCTCTACATCAAGTCCGATATTATTCCCTTTTACCGACTTATTTGATAGCACCATGTCTTTTTCTTCTTTTAGAGCTTTGAGATAATTGTTATTTATTTTTATTTTGTTATCAATACTTTTCAAGGAATCCTCCAGAATCTTTACCCTAACGGGTTTTTGTTCATCAGAAAGATAATTCAACCTATGTAGCACCGATAAAATTGTGATCTCACCCTTTGCTTTCACCTGAACTGTCGAAGGATTGATGTTCGGAGATAACCCGTTAAAAACTAACAATGTAGTTCCGGGATTTATGGTTTTTACAGCTTTTCGCTTTATTTCAGCACCTTTAAGGAACACAGTAACGGATGTTATTTTAGATTCAACAGGTATTTCACGTGCCGGGGCCTGATCAACAGCTATGCAATTATAAAGGAATAATATAAATGACAGGATAATTATGTTTGCCAGTGACAGCCTGTTTTGATATTGTATATTTTTCATTTTATCGTTTGTGGATTTTTGTGGGGATAAAAGTAATATTTTGACACTTAATTTTCAATTATGTGAATTCTGTTCTGTTTAACAAATCGTTTAGTTATAACTATCACGAACAGATATTTAATCTAACCCTGCAATGCTTAGCAAGCTTTTGTATTTTTACTCCCTTCAAATAAAATATGTTTTCCTACAAAGAATGGAAGAGATGGGTGTTTTCAATACACTGGACGATGAGATGGTTTGTCCTGCTTGTGCTGATACGGCCTTTATTAGACAGTTTCCAGCAGTTCAAGGAGATTTCCCCTTTCATATCACCTCTGTATATTGTGGGTGCCTTAACTCCAATTCTGGTCATCTTTTCGCTTATCAAAATGAAAAGACCAGCACGAAGCCGCTTTGATCAGGTGTTTGGACTTTTCAGTTTTTTTATTGTAACAGGATCATTCCTCGTAGCTTTTTACGAGATAGGAACACTCAAATCCATACAATTTTTACTAAAACTTACGCTACCTGTGTATTTGTTTTATTACCTGAGAAGATTTATCCGATCAAGAAAAGATTTAGATGGGATTATTACTACATTCATGTTTTCCGCTGTTTTCGTGGTTTGCATTTTGCTTTATGAAGTAACGATTGGTCCCATAAGAGTGGTCGAAAGCAGGGGACTCGAAAGGATTCAGGGTTATTATGGAGATGTGATGAATTACAGTATTTACATTACGATGACTTTTCTATGTGCATGTTACTCTTTTTTTCTGAAGAATAAGCAGGTACGCCTAAATAAAAGACTTATAAAAATAAGTATTGTTGCCTCCATAGGAATACTTGGGCTGATCAAAATCAACCATGCTGCAAGCCTGGCAATATTTTCTTTTATAATGCTGCTTTTTGTCCAGTTCAATCTAAAAGCCAATAGATCTGTAGCTTTATTTATTATTTTGTTATCGCTTGTAGGAACAGGTATTTTCGGCAGGGAATTCCTTGCAAGTCATATTACACCTTTGGTGCAAAAAGATGTGCAGGTCTGGAAAGGAGAAAAGGAAGATCGCTATTTGCTGCACGGCAGGGTTGGACGTTGGCAAATGATGTGGACTGAATTTTCCAGACAAAACATGTTTATACAGTTTGCCGGTTATCCTCTGCTAATGAAATATTCATATCATTATGTTGGTGTTGGATCTCATAATGATTATATCAGGATACTCTTTTTATCAGGATATTTTGGTTTGATGTCTTTTTTACTAATGCTGTATTCTATATTCAGGAGAGCGCTAAAACAGCTACTCCCATTACGTTTTTTAATATTAGGAGCGCTTGGTGTACTGCTTTTGTATGCTATTTCAACCACTCCGACATTCTACGCTCCATTAATGTATATTATCCTTTCCATCTTTGCATTTAATGCCATCCCTAAAAAATAACACCAAACCCGGATTGCTGTTAATGGGAAAACTCCCTCCTCCCTACATAGGTCCGGCAATAGCCACGGAGATATTATTACGATCATCTCTCAACAAATCATATAACATTACACATCTCAACACCAAGATCAATAGCAAGCTGAAATATATGGGTAAATTCCGTATACTGAAAATTTTTAAACTATTTGGTCTGTATTACAATTTTATCAAATTACTTATCAGGGTAAAACCGGATATCGTTTTATTACCCATCAGCCAAACAACAATAGGTTTCATTAAAGATTCCGTTTTTATAATCCTGTCTTTATTCTTTAGAAACGTCAATATATTAACACAATTGAGGGGCAGTAATTTTCGCAACTGGCTTAATAATTCCCCGGTACTTATCAGAAAGTTCACAAGATGGATTTTGTCAAAAACAACCGGAGTGATCGTTTTGGGCGATATCCTCAGGCCACTTTTCAAAGATTACTATCCTGATGACAGGATTTTTGTCGTTGCAAATGGTGGTGATTTTAATATACCCGAAAGATCAAGAAAAAATAAAGAAACCATACGCATTGCACATATTTCTAATTTTATACCAGCCAAAGGGTTTTGGTATGTACTTACTGCTCTGTCAATAATAAAGCGAATGTATTCAAATATTGAACTTGTAGCAATGGGGTCATGGTATGATCCTGCATATCAAACCAAATGTGAAAACTTAATCTCGGATCAGCAATTACCTGTACGTATCATTTCTCCCTCCGAGAAACAATCAGAAAAATACGATCTGCTTGCTAATGCTGATATTTTTATTTTTACACCTGTTGCACCGGAAGGTCATCCCTGGGTATTGATAGAAGCAATTGCGGCAGGTCTACCTGTAATTGCAACTGCACAGGGAGCTATTGAACAAAATGTGCATGATGGTGTGAACGGTTTCATTGTGCCTTCAGGCAATGCTGATGTAATTGCCTCTAAACTAATGGAACTTATTGCTGAACCCGAAAAGAGGAAAGAGATGAGCTTAAACAGTAAAAGAATTTATGAGGAGAAATTTACTGAAAAAGCCATGATAAAAAAGCTGGAAGAAGTATTGCAAGAGATAATATTATTGAAAGATGAATAAAACAATTGATGATGTAGAACAATTCTGGAATGCCAACCTTTGCGGTAAACAGTTTATAAAATCAAAATACCCGTCAAAAGAATTCTTTGAAGAATACAACGCTTATCGGTACCGTAAGACTCATCATCTGCTGAAATATATAAACTGGGAAGAAGCAAAAAACAAAAGCATACTTGAAATTGGACTCGGTATAGGTGCAGATGCGGTAAGATGGGCTACTTATGCTGCATCATTCACAGGCATTGATCTTACAGAAGAATCCGTAATAGCTACTACCAGGCATTTTGAATATAAGGGTCTAAATGGACAAATCATTCTTGCAAATGCTGAGAATTTGCCATTTAAAGAGAATCAATTTGACATGATTTATTCGCAGGGGGTACTACACCACACTCCCAATATAAATACAGCTCTTAAAGAAATATACAGGGTATTAAAACCGGAAGGAAAACTTATCATTATGCTATATTGTAAAAACTCCTTTAATTATTGGATTAGGATTCAGTTTTGGTTCAGGATTCGCATGTTGATAGAGCTTCTGAAACACAAAACAGGACTATCATCCAATGCTCTCTGGAAACAGCACATTGAAAACTTTAATAAAAAGAAATGGAAATATTTCTCCTGGAATGAATGGCCTCATCATTGTACAGATGGTCCTGGCTGCAACATAGCGAATATATACACTCCGGGTGAAGCCCGTAAATTACTGGAACGCAATGGATTTGCTGTCATCAGGATTCGTAAAGCACACTTCCCTGCCGGATTACCTTCTTCACTGGAAAGGAAACTATCAAGACTAATTGGATTCCATCAATTGATCTGGGCTGTTAAATTCTGATTATGTGTGGTATTTGTGGATATGTTTCTTCAAATAAGCTTAATGAAAAAGCAATGCTGGATGCTTTGCAACATAGAGGGCCTGATCATTGTGGAAGTTATTCATCATTCCAATCAGAGAAAAATATATTTCTTGGACATACCCGTTTAAGCATCATTGACCTCAGCGACAATGGCAATCAGCCCATGTCTTCCCCTGATGGTAGCATTCAACTTATATCTAACGGTGAAATATACAATTACAAAACGATCCGCAAGGAATTTTTAAATAACGTCCAATTCAAATCAAAAACAGATACCGAGGTTTTGCTCCGACTTTATGAGCAGAAAGGCATTTCCTGCATTGATTATATTCAAGGCGATTTTGCTGTTGCGATATTAGATGGTAAAAAACGGACACTATATCTAATAAGAGATCGCATGGGGGTTAAACCTCTTTATTACTTTTTGAACAGCGGAAATATCTTGTTTGCATCCGAAATAAATTCAATACTGAAATCCGGCATCCATCCTTGTCTTGATGAAGATAAGCTTGAAAATTTCTTTGTATTCAAATATGTTCCTCAAAACAATACAATATTCAGAAATATTAAAAGAGTGCCCCCTGCACATATTTTGTCCTTTGATCTACAATCCGGAAAACTTGATTTAAACAGGTTCTGGAGTCCGGCTGAAATGCATTCAAAGATAAGTTACCCTGATGCAAAGGAGAAGCTTGATCATCTCCTTGAAGAATCAGTCACCCAAAGGCTGACAGCAGATGTACCTATAGGCAATTTTCTTTCCGGGGGCCTTGACTCATCCATTATCGCTTCTTTTATTAAAGAGCATCATGATATCCGGCATTACTGTGCTGTAAAAAACAGTTCAGACATTAAACATGAAGGTACAACTGCAGATCAGCATTATGCGGGTTTACTGGCAAAAAACTGGGGATTGCAACTTGATGAAATCCCCATCAGCACAGATGATTTGAACCCTGCAATGATCACCCGACTTATCAAACACAGTGATGATTTGATTGCAGATTCCTCACAAATTCCTTCACTACTGATTTCGCAGAAAGCAGCTAAACACTCCAGGGTCTTACTTTCCGGTATGGGAGCTGATGAGCTTTTCCTTGGTTATGCAACACACCAACTCAGCAGGATGGCTTTAATAACAGACAAGCTGCCCCAGTTTATGAGCAATTTGCTTTTAAAATATTTTCAAAACCTCTCTCCGGGAAAAGGTAAGTTTAAAGCATATAAACGCTGGCTTCATAAGTTTGGCAGATATTATCATTCAGGCTCTATAAGATATGGACTGTTCAGTATTGTTGGTGATTTTGATAATGCTGTTTCATTATTTAACTCAACTCAGAATTCTTCTATTGAATTACTAAATAAGTACTTCGATGAAAAAGCAAATCCGTTTGATGCATTGTGGAAATTTGAAAGTGAAAACTTCCTGGTTAAAAATCTGCATTACACTGACCGTATGGCAATGGCTCATTCCATTGAAGTAAGAGTTCCTTTTCTAGATCATCGTGTGGTTGAATTTGCAAGAAATATTCCTGTTGAGTATAAGATGAAGTCTTTCTTTAAACCAAAAAGAATTCTTAAAGACACCTTCAGCAACCGTTTACCATCTGAAATAATCAGGAGGCGGAAAGCAGGATTTGGCATGCCCTTAAGAAGCATCCTGAGCAATAGAAAAAAAACAGATGAATTAATTGATATTGATTTTTTTGGCAATTTCAATATTTTCAACACCCGGAGTATTCAGCAAATCATCTCAAACCACACAGAAAGGATTGAAGACAATTCCTCTCTTATCTTTGCACTGTTAGTTTTCCAGTATTGGTATAAGGAATATATCGGAACTTAAATGTTACAGTTAGCTCAATATCTGCGCAATGGTAAAATGGAACTCATAGAAAGCCCGTTTCCGGGGAGAAAACCCGGGTATGTCATCGTTAAAAATCATTTTTCTGTTATTAGCAGTGGAACGGAGAGCCGCACTGTAAAAGATGCCCGTGCAGGTCTTATCTCAAAAGCAGTGGCACGCCAGGGTGATGTTAAGAAAGTAATAACAACTGCAAAAAAACTGGGTGTTGCAAAAGCAAAGAAAATAGTAAATGAAAGACTGAACACACCTGTTCCCCTTGGTTATAGTTGCTGTGGAGAAGTCATAGATGTAGCTCCTGAAGTTGTAGGAATTCACGCAGGAGATTTAATTGCCTGTGCCGGGCAACACGCTTCTCATGCTGAAGTTGTGAGTGTTCCATTTTTATTTTGCGCTAAAGTACCGGATGGTGTATCAGGTGAGTATGCTGCTTTCGCTACAATCGGTGCTATTGCGATGCAGGCATTCAGGCAGGCTTCATTGCAGATAGGGGAACATGCGGTTGTGATTGGTTTGGGTTTGCTTGGACAGATCGTTGTTCAGTTATGTGCTGCAGCAGGAATCCATTGTACCGGCATCGATCTTGAAGAAGAAAAGATCAGAAAAGCCATTAAAGGAGGAGCCGATCATGCATTCCTGAAGGATGACAAACAACTCGAAAGCAATTTGCTGCAGGAAAGCGGTGGCGTTGGAGCTGATGCTGTGATCATTTGTGCCTCATCAAACAATACAGACCCCATCAACAATGCCGGTTTGTTGTGTAGAAAAAAAGGCAAAGTGGTGCTGGCAGGAAATGCTCCCAGCGGATTTGACAGAAAAAATTATTATCGGAAAGAACTTACGCTTTTAATGAGTTCATCCTATGGTCCGGGACGTTATGACACTGATTATGAAGAGTTACAAAAAGATTATCCAATTGCATATGTGCGTTGGACAGCTCAGCGAAATATGCAGGCATATCTCGATCTGCTTGCTGCCGGCAGATTAAAACCTGACTTACTTATCAGCCACAGATTTCCATTCAAAAATGCACATGCAGCATATCAGGAGTTACTCGATAATAATTCAAAATTTACAGGCATCGTTTTAGAATACGACAGCACAAAAGCACTCACATCAAATATCACAAATAAGAGGCCTCCTCTGAACAAAGGCAAAAAAATAAAAGCCGGCTTTATAGGAGCAGGAAAATTTGCAAAAAGCTTTTTACTTCCCCATTTAAAAGACAGGGTTGAATTACTACACCTCGCTAATGCTTCTCCACTCAGTACAGGTTCCACAGCTGAAAAATTCGGTTTCACACATTGTACAGGGAATGGGGATGAAGTGATTAAAAACAAGGATGTGAATACCGTTTTCATAACAACCAGACATGATACACACGCACATTTTGTACTGAAAGCATTAGAAAACAACAAACATGTTTTCGTTGAAAAACCACTTTGTTTAAACGAAAGTCAGTTAGAAGAAATCACTCTTGCACATGCTGATGCAACCAGCATATTAATGCTTGGTTTCAACAGGAGGTTTGCTCCATTCACCATCAAAGCACTCGAAAACATCCCCAACAGCCCACGTATCATCAACATCAGGGTCAATGCCGGAAAACTCCCTGCAGACCATTGGGTACATCAGCGTGAAACAGGGGGTGGTAGAATCATAGGTGAAACATGCCATTTTATTGATCTGGCATCCTGTTTCGCACAAAGTAATATCACCAGTGTAGCAGCAAACATCCTTCCTGAAGTTGATAATAAAGAAGATTCATTAACAGTAATGCTCAGGTTCGAGAACGGAAGCATTGCCAATATCTCTTATTTCAGTAATGGCAGTGAAAGATTATCAAAAGAACTCATTGAAGTGCATTGTGCCGGACAATCTCTTGTTATAGATGACTTTAAATCGCTTTATATCTATGGGAAAAAGACACAACGCTTTAAATCCGGTCAGGACAAAGGTCATGCGAATGAAATGAAGTTGTTCGTAAAAACAATAGAAGAAGGAATTGCTCCATCCTGGGATTTTGAACAGATAAGACGCTCCATGCTTGCCACGCTGAGAATAGCAGAAGCTGCTAAAAACGGGAAAGTAATCAGCATTTCCTAACCTGATCTTTCAGGAAATAACCAGCTCCACTCCTACACTATTAATTTAGATTTAAGAAAACACCCGAAGGGCGGCTTCGAGCAAAACGTGCCCGACACGTTTAGTTGTCAACTTCAAGGTAACTAAGCATCTTTTTTAAGATAGTCAGTCCCATTTCCTTTATGTTTGGTTGCAGCACGTTTTATATCCTTACCCCGATCACACACACATCATCCACCTGCTCCAGATCTCCTCT
>CAZUDW010000045.1:0-21794 GCA_964619305.1 uncultured Flavobacteriales bacterium | reverse complement strand
GTTTGGAATGCTCAGGCCGGTTGACCTGGATGCGTTTTAGAATCAATTGTTAATATTTAAAACTATAGCTATGAAATATTTTGCTGGATATATTGTAAAAACCTTAGCGGCTCTTATCTTGATTGCATTAAGCACACAGCTTAATGCTGGAAATAAAGATCGTTCGGGACAAGCAGGTGGAGGTCAACTTTTAATTAATCCATGGGCTAGAACTTCTGGTTGGGCTGGGGCTAATTCCGCAAATGCAACTGGATTGGAATCTATGTTCATGAATATTTCAGGAATGGCTTTTACACCAAAAACAGAGTTGTTATTTACTCGCTCGAGTTGGCTAAAAGGCTCAGAGATTAATATCAATGCATTTGGCTTATCGCAAAGAGTTGGTGAATCTGGTGTGTTCGGACTGGGAATCATGTCTATGAGTTTTGGTGATATTCCTATTACAACAGTTGATTTACCGGAAGGTGGACTTGGAACATTCTCTCCTCAACTCATGAATATAGGACTTGCTTACGCAAGAACATTCTCAAACAGTATATTCGGAGGGTTAACACTCAGAGCATTGTCTGAATCTTTACCGAATGCAAATGCACATGGAGTGGCATTTGATGCAGGGATAAGATACATAACCGGTGAAAAAGATCATGTAAAGTTTGGCATTTCTCTAAAAAATGTAGGGCCACGAATGCAATATTCAGGTGATGGATTTTCTACAAAAGTTACATTGAACAGTCAGGAAATTACTTTGGAGCAACGGACTGAACCATACGAATTGCCTTCTCAACTTAATATAGGATTTTCTTACGATTTCTATCTTGGAGTACAAGCTGATTCTACAGGAAAGGAAGTGCATGCAAATCATCGGATTACAGGAGCTGGAAATTTTCAATCTAATTCATTTGGTAAAGATCAGGTTCAAGTTGGTTTGGAATATGGATTTAAAGATTATTTGATGGTTAGAGCAGGATATGCTTATGAAGAAGGCATATTAAAACTTGATAATAGGACATCTGCTTATACCGGGCCTACCACTGGAATTACATTTCAGCTTCCTATGAAAGGTGGTGGCTCTATTGCCCTGGACTATTCTTACAGAGCAACAAATCCTTTTCAAGGCACACATAGCATAGGTGCGCGTATAGTTATCTGATAAATAAATAATATTTTTGAATGGGGTCTTTGTCCAAAGATCCCATTCTTTAATTTTAGCTGTTGATGAATAAAATCAATTATTATACCGAAGAAGGTTTAAAGAAACTTCAAAAAGAATTACTCCATCTTGAAAAAGTGGAACGACCTGCTATTTCAAAACAAATTGCTGAAGCCAGGGATAAAGGTGACTTATCGGAAAATGCGGAGTATCATGCTGCGAAAGAAGCACAAGGTATATTGGAAATGAAAATAGCCAAATTAAATGAAGCTATCAATAATGCGCGGATAATTGATCAATCTGAATTAGATAATTCTAAAGCTTATATTCTATCAAAAGTTCAAGTGTTAAATACCACTATAAATAAGGAGTTCAAATTCATACTGGTTGCTCCTAATGAAGCAGATATCAAAAATGGAAAGATATCGGTAGATTCTCCCATTGGTAAAAGTTTGTTAGGGAAATCAGTTGGAGATTTAGTTACTGTTGATGTGCCTAATGGAAAGTTAAGTTTGAAGATATTAAATATTTCAAGATGACAGAAAGTATTTTTACTAAAATTATAAAAGGGGAAATCCTCTCATATAAAATTGCAGAGACAGCAGAATATATAGCCATATTGGATGTTTATCCATTGGTAAAAGGTCACACATTGATTATTCCAAAACAACAGGTCGATTATATTTTTGATTTAGAGGAGCATTTATTCTCCGGGTTGCATCTATTCTCTAAAAAAGTTGCTGCAGGGATTGAAAAAGTTATTGAATGCAAACGAATTGGAGTAGCTGTAGTTGGGCTTGAAGTCCCACATGCTCATATTCATCTTATACCTATCAACAGTATTGAGGATATAGATTTCAGCAAGCCTAAGTTAACATTTTCGGATGAAGAATATAGCGAGATAGCAAATCTGATTAGTGCTGAAGTATATCTTTAATATTTATAAAGATAGTAATTTTCCTGCCGGATGTTTGAACTATTAAATTTAATAACCAAGGACAAACCAGGATATTTCAATAAATCAAGAGGACTGTAGGATAAGACGAATAAATGATCTGATTGCAACCTTTTTTTCTGAAATATTATATCTCTTATATCTGGGATATATAGTTTTTCTCTCCATTTAAAATAGGTAAAAGTTTTCCCGTACGGGAAACTGTATAACTTCCTATTAGCATATCCTGCTACGGGAGTACAAAAGAATTTATTAATGGCAAATACCGGTGTTGTGGGTTGTATGTTGTTTTCTAAATATTTGCCTGCCAGGATAGCATTACTAAATAACTCTTGTTTATCTCTTTTGATGATCCTCATATTAAAAGGAATGTGAAAAACAAAAATGGAAACCACGAAAAATGTTAATATTTTTCCATTTAAAGAAGAAAAGACGGGTTGGTATAGATTGAATAAGATTATCAGAAAAATCAAGTGCATTCCCCATTGGCGAAGCCCTCCAAGATAAAAAACTGATGTGAATAAAATCATCATCAACAGAAAACCAACATAAGAGTATAATACTGCGTGTTTTGTTCGAAAACAGTACAGTAAAAGAATTAAAAGTGCAAGGCTTATTACCACACCAATAATCGAGATGCTTTCATGAACAGTAGGAATTATACCTATCCATAATACATTTATAAAAATCGATTGAAAAGATCTGATAATATTCATCCAATTAAAAACACTTGCTTCATGGTAAGTATATGAAGATGCTTCATTAGGTGCATATAACATCAGAATAAACACAATCGCTCCCATTATAGTAGCTATAAGAGGAATTAAAATAGATTTTACAGAGATGTTTTTTGATTGAATGATAAGATATATCATCATGGCAATTGCCATAAACAGTCCATATACCTCTGTTATACATAATAGAAACGAAGTGATGGAGAGATATATGTAATTTTTTTTTATATCCAGAGCAAGAACTGTTGTAGCAAACCCTAGCATCATAACCAGTGCATAACCACGATTCACAATCCCATATTCAAAACCTACAAAATATGTGAGTAAAAAGCCAATACGCATCCACAGAGGCAGTGAAACACGCACAAATAGAAAATAAATTGCAGCAGAATATACAAGTAGATGAATGATTTGTATTTCGTATTCACTGGCAATTACAATTCCAGAAAAAGATAGCAACAGGTGAAAGGATCTCTGAATAATATACCATAGAGGAGGATGACCTTCAATAGGAAGTAATTTGAATATATCCAAAAACGAATCTGGGGAGGTGGCTATGAACCATGCCTGCCACTCATCTTTCCATAATTCATGAAAATTAAATTTATACCATCCAATAAGGCAAGTTGTAATTATCCAGAGAAAAAAGGATAGCCACTTGCGTTTATTAATGCACATAATTATCTGATGATCTTGTCCTTATTCATTTCAGCGTATGTTTTCCAATCCTTATAAGTTTTTTGTGAGGTTGTCTTATCAGCTTGAAAATAATGACATACAGCAGTTGCAAGTCCATCTGTTGCATCTAGTTCTTTTGGTAATTTAGGTATGGAAAGAATTCTCTGAAGCATTGCGGCTACTTGAATTTTGGATGCATTTCCGTTACCAGTAATCGATTGTTTTATTTTTTTAGGAGCATATTCAAATATTGGCAAACCCTTGTAAAGGCCAGCAGCCATTGCTACACCTTGTGCTCGGCCCAATTTGAGCATAGATTGAATATTTTTTCCATAAAATGGTGCTTCTAAAGACAGTTCATCCGGATGATACTGATCAATAATACTAAGCGTTTTTTCAAAGATCCTTTTAAGTTTATCCTGATGGCTTTTGTATTTTTTCAGAAACATTACATCCATTGTAATCAAATGGATTTGCTTATCAAAAACATGAATTAAACCATAACCCATTATTGTAGTTCCGGGATCAAAACCCAATATTACTTTGTCTTGCTTCAATAGATTACATTTGTTTTATGCCACAGGCTAAAGGTAAGAAAAAATGGAATACTAAATGGCTGTCTATCTTGATCAAGTCAATCATTACTTGTGTGGCTATTATCTATGTTTTTTATATTATTAAAGAAGAATATTTAACGGTAGGCAAAGATAATTTCTATAAACAGCTTTATAATTTAAACATAAACGGACAATCGCTATATATTGTGATTATGCTTATGCTAATCAATTGGGGATTAGAAATAATTAAATGGAGGTATATAGTTAAAAAAGTGGAACCTATATCATATGCAGATGCAATAAAAGGGGTGTTGTCAGGAATCACTGTAAGTATTTTTACGCCCAAAAGAATTGGAGAGTTTGCGGGCAGAATATTATATCTTGATAGCTCTAATAGAGGAAAAGGAGTTATTGCGACACTCATTGGAAGTATTAGCCAGTTGCTCACAACAATAATTGCAGGAATTGCTGCACTATTGTGTTATATTTTTACAAACAACATTGACATTCTTCAATTTAGGTTACCTAACACACTAATTCTTTTATACTCTTTAACTGCAGTAGTGCTATTATTATTACTTTACTTAAATACATGGATAATTTCGGATGTTTTAAAAAGAATAAATTTGATAAACAGATTTAGTCAGTATTTTGAAGTCTTTAAGTGGTATACTTCCAAGGAGTTGCTTAAAGTATTGCTTCTCAGCGTTTTGCGTTATATCAGCTTCACTATTCAATTTTATTTATTGCTTTTAATCTTTGGTGTGGAAATATCTTTGATTGATGGATTTGTCAGAATTAGTATTACATTTTTAGCTTTAGCATCAATTCCATCGACTATATTGTCTGAACTTGGGATAAGAGAGAGTGTAAGTGTCAAACTGATTGGCTCATTGTCTTCACTGAAAAGCCCTGTTATTATGGCATCATTCGGTTTGTGGTTGATAAATATTGCTCTTCCGGCCATTATTGGAAGTTTCTTCTTTATAACAGCAAAAATGTTCAGAAATAAACAGTAGTGATGTACGGTGTTGGTATAATTATAATGTCGGCTGCTGTAATAAGCTTGTTGTTATATTCATATCTTATTTTGAGAATCTGTTATTACTGGAATAAAGAGAGGAGCTATGAAAATGATAAATTATCTTTCAACACCAAATTGAGTGTGATCCTTGCCGTTAGAAATGAGGAAAAAAACATAACAAAATGTTTGAAATGTATAGAGAATCAATCTTATTCTGATAAATTGTATGAAGTTATTATTATTGATGATTCATCAACTGATAACACCGTAAATATAATCGAATCATTTATAAAAAACAGCCATTTAAAAATGCAACTCATTGAGTTGGATGATAATACAGAATTTGGAAAAAAAGCAGCAATTAAACGTGGAATTGAAGTAGCTTCCGGCACTTTAATAGTAACTACTGACGGGGATTCGGTTATGAGCGAAAAATGGTTGTCTCGTATAGTGGCGATTTATGAGGAAAAGAAAGCAAAGATGATCATCGCTCCGGTGATGATGCTCGAAAAAAAATCGGTTTTTACATGGATTCAGGCATTGGAATTTTCCGGATTATCCATCGCAACCGGAGGCAGTGCGATACAAGGTAGTCCTATCATGTCAAACGGGGCCAATATGACTTATGAAAGAAGAGCATTTTATAGCGTTAACGGATATAGGAATGATGAAAAAATTGCAAGTGGAGATGATGTTTTCCTTCTACATAAGTTTAAAAATATGTTTAAGAATGATATAAAATATTTGAAATCAATTGATGCAACAGTATATACAACTGCGCAGTCAAATTTACGTGGGTTTTTGCATCAGAGAGTTAGATGGGTATCAAAATATTCAAAATATAGTGATAAACAAACAAAATTCACAGCTTTTATAGTCTTTATAACAAATATTTCTCTGATTATCAGTGGCATTTTCGGCTTATGTTATTGGCGTTTTGTCGAAATTTTCATACTGCAGTTCATACTAAAAGCATTAATTGACTTTTTGTTATTATTTTTGGCAGTAACGTTTTTTCGTAAAAGAAAATTATTGTTGGTTTATTTTCCAACCCTGCTTTTTGAATTTATTTACACTACCATTGTAGTGATTTGGAGCATAGTTGTTAAAGAGTATAAGTGGAAAGGGAGAAAGGTTATATAAATGGGTAAACGTAGAAATGACATCACATCGCGTTCATTGTCATATTACTCGTGGCAAAAACTTAAAAAGAATAAACTCGCTATTGTAGGTATTGTAATTATTATTATTGCAACTCTTGTAGCCATATTAGGCTCGTTAATTCGTCCTGATGCAACACCAAATGCAAATGATCAAAAATTACAACTAGCAAGAAAAAAACCCGGATTTAGTATTTCTCTCCTGAAAGTAAGGAAAAATCGTGAGATTGAAGATGTCCATTTTTGGGAGAGAATGTTTTTTGGAGGGAAAGAAACAAGTTATACAACAATTCCGATTTTCTCTTACGAATTTATTGGAAGTAGCATTATGATTGAGGAATACACAGGAACTAATGAGAGATTCCCCGGGAAAAAAATACCTTTCAATCTTGCAGATGTGGTTTACCCCATCGATCCAGCATATCGATATGAAGAGGAAGCAAGTGGTATTAATTTTTATACAATTCGTGGAGAAAAAATTAAAAGGTCTATAAATGAATTACAAAATGAGATCATAGAGAACAATATTGTAGAAAAGACCTATTGGCTTGGAACTGATCAATTTGGAAGAGATATGTTAAGCAGATTGATGGCTGGAACGATTGTTTCGTTGTCTGTAGGCTTTATTTCTGTTTTTATTTCCATTGTGATTGGTATATCTGTCGGTGCGATAGGAGGATTTTTCAGAGGATGGGTTGATGATATGATCATGTGGGTTATCAATGTGGTTTGGTCAATCCCGACTTTACTCTTAGTGATAGCCATCACTTTTGCTTTGGGAAAGGGATTTTGGCAGATTTTCGTTGCTGTTGGCCTAACAATGTGGGTAGAAGTTGCACGTGTTGTCAGGGGACAAATAATCAGCATTCGGGAAATAGAATTTGTTGAAGCAGGGAGAGCATTAGGTTATAATAATTTCCGACTTATCACCAAGCATGTGTTACCTAATGTCATTGGACCGGTTATTGTCCTGTCAGCATCCAATTTTGCATATGCCGTTTTGGTGGAATCCGGTCTGAGTTTTCTTGGAATTGGATTGCAACCACCAATGCCCTCTTGGGGTAGGATGATTAAAGACCATTATGGATTCATCATGGTTGATGGAGCCTATCTTGCAGTATTGCCTGGGTTGGCAATTATGATCATGGTGCTTGTTTTTATGCTGGTTGGGAATGGGTTAAGAGATGCGATGGATACAAAATCATTAAACGAAACCGATATCCAGGTGGTGCCAAGCAGCGGTTGAGAAAAACCCTTTAAAATGGCATACCATCATCATCTTCTTTTTCTGGTGTAATGAATTCTTTTCCGGCTATGTTATCCTGACCTTCATTTATAGTCTCAGTGACATGATTTATTTTCCAAGCTTGTAAGTTCACAAAGTATCTTCCATTGTATTCTCTTCCTCTGATATTGAACAGAACATTCACCTCTTCACCTGGATTAAACTGATCAATCAAGCTGGTTTTTTCCTTGATTAACTCAAATTTAATATCCTGTGGATATTGTTCATTTGTGTTAATTACAAATTCTCTTTTTGAAAAACCACTGTCATATGTCTGTGTGTCCATAATAAACTTAATTCTTCCCGTTAGTTCCATTGTTATTTAAATTTTAGTTTATAAATATTTGCTGCAAGAACAATCAAAATTAATACGAATTAATTTATTATCCAAGATTAAGGTAATTCATTAATTTTGCAGGCCTTTCTTTGCGGATGTGGCGGAATTGGTAGACGCGCTAGTCTTAGGAACTAGTACCGTAAGGTGTGTGGGTTCGAGTCCCTCCATCCGCACTTATATGAAATTATTGAATAGTTAAAGATGAACATTGTAAAAGAACAAAAAGACGAATTAAATGCCGTAATAAAAATCCATTGTGTTAAAGAAGACTACAAACCTGCAGTGGATAAAATTCTAAAGGAATATCGTAAAAAAATCAATTTGCCTGGTTTCAGAAACGGCATGGTGCCTCAAAGCATAATCAAAAAAAAATATGAATTACCTGTAAAAGCTGAGGAGATCAATAAACTTATACAAAATGCCCTAAACAGTTACATTAGTGAAAACGGAATAAACATTATCGGACAACCCCTTCCTTCGACCGAACAGAAAGAGATTCATCTCGATTCTCAGGATGATTTTGAATTTATTTTCGATATCGGTCTGGCACCGGTTTTTTCAGTGAACATGTCTTCAAAAGATAAATTTACATTTTATGATATTCTTATTGACGATGTCCTAGTTGATAAGAATGTAACAGATATCTGCAAACGATATGGGAAAATCAATGTGGTTGATGTTTCTCAGGATCAGGATATTTTACAAGGTGAATTTACAGAGTTGGATGTGTCCGGAAACTTTAAAGCAGATGGCATCAAACATGTTTCCATGATACTTATAGATTCAGTTGAAGACGCTGAATTGAAAAACAAACTTATTGGATTAAAACAAGATGATAAACTGACACTTGATCCGCGAAAATTAAGTAGTAATGACATAGATTTAGCGGCTATGTTGGGGATTGAGAAAAGCAAACTACCAGGAATTGGATATAATTTCCAGTTTAAAATTTCTAATGTTTACAGGATGAAGCCTGCTGAGATTGACCAGGTGCTGTATGATAATGTGTTTGGGAAAGATGTAATTAAAACAGAGTCTGAATTCAGAGATAAAGTGAAAGATGAGATTGCGAAAATGCTGATGGTCGAAAGCGAAAATAAAATGAGAAAAGATATCGTACATAGTATTATTAATAAACTAAAAATAAAGATACCAGACGAATTCCTCAAAAGATGGATTGCTGCCCATGAGAAGAGGAAACTTACTAAAGAAGAACTGGAAAAAGAGTATGAACAGTATGTTGACAGCCTTAAATGGCAACTTATTGAAAATAAAATCATTGAAGAAAATGGGCTACAACTTCAACGGGAGGAAATTGTTGCATACACAAAATCACTTATTAATCAACAGATGGCTCAGTATGGTCAGACATTGGAGAATGATGCCAAAATAGATGAAATAGCAGAACAGATGTTACAGAAAGAAGAAGAATCAAGGAAAATAATAGGTAGGTTGTATGATAAAAAGTTCATCGATTTTTATAAATCAACCTGTACGTTTAAACACAAAGAAGTTTCATATGATGAATTTATTAATTTAGCCACAGGTAAATCAAAGAAATTTAAATTATTCGATAACATTTCTAATTTAATAAACCCCAAAAATGCCAGATAAAAAAGAATTCAGAAAATATGCGATTAAACATTCCGGCATCAGCAGCATGTATGTCGATCAATATATTTCAAGCATGACAGAACCCAGTGATATGACACGCACTGTTATTGAAGAGAGACAAAGACCATTCAGAGAAGTGGATGTCTTCTCAAGACTCATGATGGACAGGATCATCTTTCTGGGTACACCAATAGATGATTTTATTGCAAATATTGTCCAGGCTCAATTGTTGTTTCTTGAAAGCGTTGACTCCAAAGCTTTGATTCAAATTTACATTAACAGCCCGGGTGGTTCTGTGTATCCAGGGCTTGGAATTTATGACACCATGCAATATATTTCACCCGATATTGCAACTATTTGCACCGGAATGGCTGCCTCAATGGCTGCTGTTCTTTTATGTGCCGGTAGTTCGGGTAAACGCACTGCCCTAAAACATGCTCGTACTATGATCCATCAACCGATGGGTGGAGCACAAGGTCAGGCATCAGATATTGAGATCACTGCCAAAGAAATCCAAAAACTTAAGAAAGAACTTTATGAGATCATTGCCAAACACAGTGGACAGAAATATGATAAAGTCTGGAAAGACAGTGACCGGGATTACTGGATGACGGCAAAAGAAGCTAAAGATTACGGTATGATCGATGAAGTATTAGAAAAAACAAAATAAGCCCATCCATATCTTTAAACATTAAATTAATAGTTTAAGTCATGGTCAAGGATACGGTAAAATGTTCATTCTGCGGAAGAGAAAAAACGGAAACTGAGATTCTGATTGCGGGAATTTCAGGTCATATTTGTGATGTCTGTATACAACAGGCTCAACTAATTGCAAAAGAAGAATTACAGGGTCACATCAATGAAGATATCATCAACAGGATGAATCTTATAAAACCTATTGATCTTAAGAAACATCTGGATGAATATGTGATTGGGCAGGATGATGCAAAAAAAGTTCTTTCCGTTTCTGTGTACAATCATTACAAAAGGATTACTCAGGAAACAACAGATGATGATGTTGAAATAGAGAAGTCTAATGTGATTCTTGTTGGAGAAACGGGCACAGGCAAAACCTTGCTTGCCAGGACTATAGCCAGGATACTTAATGTGCCTTTTTGTATTGCAGATGCTACTGTGTTAACAGAAGCTGGTTATGTTGGGGAAGACGTAGAAAGCATTCTTTCACGTTTGTTACAGGCTGCTGATTTCGATGCAAAAGTAGCTGAGAAAGGAATTGTGTTTATTGATGAGATTGATAAAATATCAAGAAAAAACGACAACCCGTCCATTACAAGGGATGTTTCAGGGGAGGGAGTTCAACAAGCCTTGCTCAAGTTACTTGAAGGATCAGTTGTAGGTGTTCCACCACAAGGAGGCCGGAAACATCCGGAACAAAAACTTGTGCAGATTGACACAAAAAATATCCTGTTTATCTGTGGAGGCGCATTTGATAATATTGACAAGATCATCTTGAAAAGAATGGACAAAAGAACAATTGGTTATAAAGGAAATTCTAAAGATAGAGAATTGGATAAGGATGTTATTAAGTATATATCAGCGCAGGATTTGCGCAGTTATGGTCTGATTCCTGAATTGATTGGTCGACTGCCTGTAATCTCTTATCTTAACCAGCTCGATAAACAAGCTTTGCGCAGGATACTTACCGAACCTAAAAATTCCATCATAAAACAATATATAAAGTTGTTTGAAATGGAAGATATAGATCTGACTTTTGATAGTAATGTCATTGATTTTATCGTGGAGAAATCCATCGAATTTGGAGTGGGAGCCAGAGGATTGAGATCTATTTGCGAAACCATTATGACAGATCCTATGTTTGAATTGCCTTCTGAGAAGCAGACTAAAAACTTCAAGGTCACTCTTAAATTTGCAAAATCAAAGATTAATAAATCTGCCATAAGCACTTTAAAAGTAGCCTGAACTGCTTCAGTACATCCTTATTTCTTTGGATTTGCCATAGATGGTAACCATAAGAATGTCATCACATTCTCCATTGCCATAATCTATTGTTCTTATTGCAAGATTGTTTGGCAAAAGTTTGAGTTCTCCTGCAACCAACCATTTGCACGAAAGGTCAAAATTCAGCGGAGTCATAACCTCAACCGAGAAAACGTTGCCCTTGTTCGAGCGTCCATCTGCATCTCCTGATACCAGGAATACATCATCATTGCTTTGTGAAGTGCCGTTACCTGATGTCCATTCAAGCTTCTGGTTGACATTCCATTCAACATGCATGGTGTCATTAGATAGTAACCCATCATCGACCAGAAGATTATAAACAGTGTTCCCATTTTCATTTTTACCTGTATTCTTAATTGTAATATCGCCCGTCAGATGGATTTCATCACAATAAAAATTATTTGGCACTATGGTGTAAACAGAAAGAGAATCTAAGTATTTACCGCTTGCTGTTACTTGCAAAAGCCCACTTTTTATAATACCATCCGAACAGGAGGATGTACCTCCAAAATAGATGTTGAGTGTAGCCGGATAACTGCCTCCATTCGTAGATAAAACAACAGAGTCAATACAATTATCCCAGGTCATATCAACAGATGCCGGGTTGGTGAATGTATCTTTCAGGGCAATCTCATGCACATCTTTTATGATGGAACCAAATAATGTTTGAGCAAGCGTATGATCATTTACAGCAAATGTGGTTGTGTCATTATCTCGGTCAGATTTATAGCAGGATACCAAACCGGTAAACAGGCAGACCACAATAAATAAATAAATAGATTTCATCATCATCTCAATATAACACCGCTCTAAATTAAGTGTTTTATAAATATCAAAAGCAGTATATCAACGGATTTTTTCATAAATGCAAAGAGTAAAACCATATGAATGCAATGCGTCAGCAGGATGCGGATGTTGTCCGAGAAGTCGCCATTGCTTTAAATCAAGTTCAGGGAAGAATACGTCTCCTTCAAAAATTCCGTGAACCCAGCTGATATACATCTTATCAACCAATGGTATAGATTGCTTGTATATTTCTCCTCCCCCGATAATAAATACTTCTGTTTCCCCTTTGGAAGATGCATATTCAATTCCAGACTGTAAGGACTTGACCACTACGCAAGATTCAACTTTATAAACACTTTGCCTGCTTACAATGATATTTGTTCGTTCTTGCAGGGGTCTGAATTTCGCTGGGATAGACTCATAATTTTTCCTGCCGATGATCACGTGATGTCCGATGGTAGTATTTTTAAAAAAAGCCATATCATCAGGCAGATGCCACGGCAGTCTGCCATCTTGACCAATCACGTTGTTGTCCGAAACTGCTGCTATCAGGGAAACTATCATACCGAAACACTAGCTTTGATGTGTGGATGCGGATCGTAACCTATCAGACGGAAATCTTCATATCTGAATGAAAAAATATCGTGTACTCCGGGATTGATCTTTAAATCAGGGAGTTTATGCGGTTTACGGGTTAGTTGAAGCATAGCCTGCTCTATATGGTTTCTGTAAAGATGAACATCACCGAAGGTATGGATAAATTCACCCGCTTGCAGAGCACAGCTATGGGCAAGCATCCTGGTGAGTAAAGCATAAGAAGCGATGTTGAAAGGGACGCCCAGGAAAGTATCTGCACTTCTCTGGTAAAGCTGACAGGAGAGTCGGTTGTTTGCAATATAAAACTGGAACAGGCAATGGCAGGGAGGTAGAGCCATTTTTTCCACATCCCCCACATTCCATGCGCTTACGATATGCCTTCTTGAATTCGGATTTTTCTTCAACCCTTGTACAAGATTTTTTATCTGGTCAATCTTTCTGCCGTCAGTTGTAGGCCAGGAACGCCACTGCTGTCCATACACCGGACCTAACTCCCCATTCTCATCCGCCCATTCATCCCAGATGCTCACACCGTTCTCTTTCAGATAGCGCACATTAGTATCTCCACGCAGAAACCAGAGCAGCTCATAAATGATAGACCTCATGTGCAGCTTTTTTGTTGTGAGGATGGGGAATCCGGACTGCAGATCGAACCTCATCTGGTAACCGAAAACGCTGATCGTTCCGGTGCCCGTGCGATCCGGTTTTTCAATCCCATTATCTAGGATGTGTTGAAGTAGATCAAGATATTGCTGCATAATTTTTTAGCCCGTAAAATTAATCATTATAATGGCGATGCAGAAAAAGACTCTTAAAAATTTTAATCACTATTTTGCCAGAGTGAATCTTTTTTACCGCGAAATACATAAGCTGCGGAATAATGAACACCGGAAGGAAAACCACTTTTCCAATTTCAATTCAAATTTGTGAAGCTGTCCGGCAATGATATCTTCACTTGAAAGAGGGTTTGATCTTTTGGTAATCTTTTGGCTCAGGCAGTGAGGAAGTAATCATAATTTCCACTCGCATATTCTTCATGCGTTCTTCTTGTGAACGGGGCCGGGAGATCACGGGTTTATCGGCACCAAATCCAACGGTTTTAAGTCGTGAACGGTTGATATTGCCGGAGATGAGATAGTCTTTGACTGCTTCTGCCCTGAGGCGGGAGAGTTTTTTAGCAGAGCCGGTATATGCCCATGCTGCACCCTTTCGGGCATCAGTGGGCATTTTTACCTTGTTGTCGCCTGCTGTGTGTCCCTGAATTTCAATCGTAACTTCGGGATGCAACTGCAGGTATCGCAGCAGTTCGTTAAGTTGTTTGTCAGAGCCGCTTCTGAAGGCGTATGTGTTGGGATAGAAATAGATATTGTCCATCACAAAGCTTTCTCCTGTGGGTATTTTATTGAGAAAGAAATCGTAGGAAGATTTTGTTGAAAAGGAGATTTCTCCATTAATAGTTTTGTACCCGAGAGCACTGCAGGTATAATTAAACCTGCGATTGCGTTCTACAGTTGTACTGTAACCGCTGCTGTCATCACAAATGAGGTTGATCTTCTTACCGCTTACAATGTCTGTAAGAGAAATCTTGGCATCAATAGGGTGACCGTTGTCGTTATCAATAGTCTTACCACTGATGTCGAGTTGGGTAATCACCGTGAGAGTATCCTGGGTTTTTATTACGTTTTCAAGAGGCGGCAATTCTGCAACAGTAGGTTGAGCAAGAACAAAACAGGATTTTTTCACTGCGCTCATTGCGAGCAGCTGACCGCAGGCTTTAATAAAAAGCAGATGGCCACAATCTTGTCCGCTTATATGCAATACGGCAATATAATAGACGTCTCCTTTTCGGATAAGGAATTTCTCCTGATATGCAGATTGTATTTTTTTGTCTCCGGAGGAAGGTGCGACCATCTGGTAGCTGTTGTTGTTAACGGGCAGGACGAGTTGATCTACTACAGCCTGGCAAAAATTGGTTTTTGAGAATCTGTAGAGCATAAAGTCATAAACATCTTCTACATTTGTTCCCATCACCCTGAAAGTTACATAGCAATCTGCATCGGCAATCAGCTTATACCAGAAAGTATATTCATCAACATCAAGATAAAAAGCATCATTAAACCGAACATCATGATAAAAAGTATCGCTGGTGAGGAAAGTGCTTTGTTCAAAAGGAATGTGTATTTCACGCACGTTTATGCAGCCATCATAAACAGTATCATGTTGGGCTTTGGTGGATGAAACAGAAGCAATAATCAAAATAATTGCCAAGTAGGTTCGACTAAAATCCGGCATGATACAAAATTACCGATTTAGTTCAAAAAGGCTATCCCACTGCTGGAAAATATTTTGGTTGACTATTTTTTCCAACGAAGACTTCGTGTTAAGACCCGTTTTCGAAGTCCGCCTTTGGCGGAATGTGCAACATCGTTTAGGCTATGAGTAGGAGTGGAGCACAGCGGAACTCTTACACATACAACATGATGGCGGTATGTGCCGTACTTCCATCATTGTATTATAAATTTACCTTGTCTGATTAATCTTTTGTCGGTTGTGTTTTGGATTTGATAGAAATATAGCCCGCTTGTTATGTTTTTACCATTAATCGTAACAATGTTTTTGTTGATGTCAATGGATTTGATGAGTTGTCCGGTCGAATTATAAATTGTTAACTTTCTATTTTCAGAATTATTATTGGGAAGTTCTACAGTAATATAATCCGAGGATGGATTCGGGTAAACCTTCACATTTGAAATTTTTCTATTTTGGGTGACTGATACACTGGAGATAATATTTGGAATAGTGTCTGGAAACAGGAAATTATTTTTGCTTATTTTTATTAAAAAACTATTTTCCTCAGGCGAGCCAATTCCTGTATTTTGAACTATGGTATCTGTTTGGCCAACAAGGTAAATATTATTTCCAAACATGGCAATATCATGCACATGTTCAAACTTACTGCTCCCCCATATCGCACTATCAAGCAGGTTTCCCGAAGAATCATACTTTAACAGGGCAACATCATTCTTGCCACTACCATAGCTATTAGTGTTGACCGCTGAATAAACAATACTGTCACCGTCTATGAGTATTGCCCTGCCATACTCATATTGTGAACCGCCCCAAAGTTGTTTCCAAATAAGGCTTCCCGAGCGGTCATATTTCACCAATGCCTGTTGGCATGAATTGCCAAGCCTGTCACAGGGACCAACTGCATAAAGAAAAGAATCGCTACTCATTGCCAATCCATAGAAATCATCATAATACAGTGGATTTAATGGCGAGTTGTCCCATTTTCTGTCCCAGAGATAGTTGCCATTTTGCTTGTCAAATGTGATTAATAATGCACGTCCTGGGTATTCGTTGTAATGACTAACAATATAAAGTGCGTTTTCATCAATGACCATATGACCGTTAGCCCCTTCAAGTCCATTTGTCGTACCAATCCATACGGTATCCCAAATAATGGCTCCATTAAAGTCCAGTTTTTTCACTACCATATCCTTGTGGGCAGCAATAGTATCTGGTGATGTATAACCAGCGATATAAATACCGGACGTGTCTGACTCAATACCGTCCAGTTCCTCATAAGCTGAATTTCCATCCCATTGGTAATTCCACAAGACAGCGAGCGTATCACCTTGCATTTTACAGGCAATAAGTAACAGATCTGCTGATTCTATGGATGCACCGGACTCTGTCCTCCCACCAATAAAAAGATAAGGGGGGCTTATTTTGACAATAAAAGCAACATCACTATAGGTAGTGGAGAAAATATTTTTCTTCCAGAGATTTTGTCCATTGGAGTCAATTTTTGATATATAAATGTCAAAGAAAGAATCAGGTGCTAGAATTTCATTTGTTGCCCACCAGACATAACCAGAAGAATCAACATCTATTCCCCATGACATATCAGGGTTAGGATTATTCGGTGTAATATACCATGAATCATTTTGTGCTATTAACACGTTTGTAACGGTATTGAAAAATAAGACAAAGATTATTATAGATATTTTCATATTTCCAGATTTATTATTTTTATGTACATTGTTGGCATTAGTTATAATTCAAATACGTCATTAATCTTTCCTACTTTGTAGCCTTTTTCAATTACAATTTGGTTTTCTTTACTCTTAGAATTTAATAGCGGGTTAGTATGATTAAAATGAATAAATATTATTTTCTCTCTTTCTTTTTTGTTCAAGCCTTTAAAGGTTTCGAAACTTTCGATTACAAAAGGATGTGGAATTTCACTTATATCTCTATTGTTAATTTCTTTTCCACTATAAAAAGTTGCGTCTAAAAAAGCATAATCTACTTTTTGTATTTCATCAACGATATTTTTTTCCCATTTTTCCCATTTGTCAATATCAGGTATGAATAAAGCACTTTTCTTTGGGCCTTTAATGTGATATCCCACAGTTTCAGAATACTCGTCCCTATGAGGCACTAAAATTGGCGTTACCTCAATTGTCTTTGATAGACTAACAGCTTGCTCATTTTCCATTTCTTGAAGTCGCACATTTTTTCTAGAAACAAGTTGATTCCAAGGGCCATTCTCAGTAAGAAACTTTTTCATTCGTGGCATGACATATAAAGGTATATTTTTAGCATCTATTGCTTCCTTTCCTAAATACATTAAACCTGTATAATGACCTATGTGAGCGTGAGTTAAAAAAATACCATCAACAAGCTCTTTATTGCTTTTTGGCTCACATTTAGTAATCATTTTCATCTGTTTACCAATGTCTGGTGTCGCTTCAAACAGATATGTTTTATGGTTTTCAGAGTCTATTAGTCCTAACGAAATTACTTGTCTGTCATTATTGGGATTTTCAAATAGATTATCACAACATTCTTTTTTACAAGCAATTTGAGGTGAACCTGCATCTTGCGTAGTTCCGAGAACAACTATTGATGTATTATTTATACTATATCCCAATTTTTTAGTTGAATCAAGCCGAGATTCAGATTTATTAGAACACGCAGTTACGGTAAACACTAAAATTATTATAAAATATTTATTCATTTTTCTCTAATTAATGCCTAACGGCTCTGTGTATGGCACGTGGGGCTTTCAGAGTTCAAATCTGTCAGCCGAGTACAAAGATAATTGATTTCTAAATGCTTGTCTTACAGCCCTGTCAGCCCCATGTGCTATACACTTTGTTGTGTTTTAGTGCCCCTGCCGCCCTTAAAGGCGGCAACTTTTTCTGTCGAATAATCTCAGTCTATTTTTATGTTGCTTGCAGGGGATATGATGGTTACTATTTGGAAATCATCTAAACTGTTCATGTTGTTTGGAAAACAAGAAATTTGATCTTATTTTTGAAGGTGTCAGCAATCACATAAACTATTACAGAAATGGCAGAAGAACTTCCTAAAAGTTGTATTCCCGGAGAGCCCCTGATTGATTGGGGAGAAGGGCCTTGTCCAAAGTTACAGTGCGATATGCCCGTAAGCACCTGTTTATCTCCGAGAGGTCGGATTTTTTGTCCGATTGACCCTGAAAAGTTTAAACCAGAAACCGGGATCCCTCCAAGAGATAATTTTTGGGATACTATTGCTGAAGCCGATGCTGATATTATAGCCGATGGCATAAAGGACGATTTGGAAACGGGTGTAACTGTATCAGCTTATATTGATAATATACAGGAGTTGGTAAGAGGTTTTGGAGATGATGTTACCCAATCGGTTGATCTGCCTAAAAGCTCGGAAGAAAACGCCAATGCATATTTGAGGGATAACTTTATTGGCAACAGGAATGTGCCAAAGGCCATGACCAAACAAAACAAGGGCCTGGATATTGATTATATTGCCAATCAAATAAAGAAAGGATTACGCCCCACGGTAGTTCGTGCATTAAGCGGGAGAAATAAAATACGTTTCATTCCGAGACCTCAAAAGGTTCAGCCGGGTATCTACATTATTGAGGAATACAAGATATGCTCTTATTTGGGCGATTACGGTGCTGGACGTACATTGGACACATTTACCCTTTTACCCGGTGAAAAGACTACTATTTCTGTAAAGACATGGAAAGACATTGAACGCACGAAAATGAAATCGGAAAATGTACTGGATTCATTCTCTACATCCAGTGCAGATTCGTTGGAAACATTTATACAAACCGAATCGGGAACCAGTACTTCAATGAGTTTTGGTTTGTCCGGTTCAATGAGCACGGAAATAGAAGCAGGTGGCGATCTTTTTGGATTAATAGATGCCAGCGCCAGCACTTCTTTTAGTATCAGTTCTTCGCTCAATATTAAACGAGATAGTTTCAGAAAGACATTGACTCAGGCTTTGAGCAAGCATGTGGAAACTTCCAATCACAGCCGTGAAGTAAGTATTAACACATCCACATCTGAAAGCGTAAGAGAAGGTGAAGAAAGGTCGATGGTGAGGCAACTGGAAAACATCAATTTCAGTCGGGTATTGAATTTTGTTTTCAGGCAGTTACTTCAGGAATACATTGTTCTTACTTACCTGAATGATGTAAAAATCATGTACACGAACGGGTATCCCGAAAGCGTTAAGATAGTAGATTTACCTCAGCTCATGGATTTGCTGAATGAGGTGATTGACCCAGCGGAAGTACAGGGTGTTTTTGATGAAATTATCAATAAGCTTTGCCATGTGTACAACTACGAAGATGATAAACTTCAATTTATTGAAGAAGTAACCGAAGACTCCGGTGGGTGTGTTGGCGGTGCAACAACACCAATAACCTATTGGCGCAAGAATAAAGACCTGGAAGACAAGTATAAAGGCATAAAAGTTCCGGGAGTTATACTTGATGTAAAAACGTACATCATGAAAACACCCGCAGTAATTGTTGATGCTCTTCTTGGAGAAGGAGAAGCCCTTGACTGCTACAACATGAGACTGCAGGATGCAGCAAGCAAAGAAGCTGAATTGGCAAACCAGATCACCGAACAAATGATCACCATTATCGGCAACATAACTGACCCTGAAAAAGCGGCAGAGCTATATAAAAAGGTGTTCAGTGATTGCTGCGATGTGCCGCAGGTAGGATGCCAGTGTTGCAACTGCAATGGAGAAGCAAGTACGGAACCAGTGTCACCAACACCTGCTTAATTTAAAATTTAATATTATGGCTAAAAAATTCATAAATCCTTGGGGACCGGGTGGTAGTCGTTGGGCACCAAAGTGGATGGCTGATAGTGCTTTGGAGTCATCGTCAGTAAGTATTTTACAAGAGCCCTTTATTAAAACATACACAGTTATTTGGGAGTCTGGGCGTACTTCTATATCGCAAATCTTAAACCCAGATCAACTGGAAAAGGCGGTAAATGCCATACAGCAGGGAGGGGAATTGGAGGGAATAGTTGCAGGCAGTAGCATATTTAATGCTATAGTTGAATCAAAAATAAATCAATTGCCGACAGTAGAGGAACGGGTTGAAGCTTTTAATCGTACAAATCAGTTGGCTGCAGAAGAAGCTTTCCAAAGAGCGAGAAATGTATTTGTTCATTTGATAGGTACAACCCCCGCCTCAGATTCGACAAGGATTAGGCCAAATGCGAATCAGGCAGCAATAACAGATTATTCAGGTATGCTTGACCCTTCTGAAAAACCATTTATTCAAGGGGAAAACAGTGCAAAAATTACAATTGTTGGCCCTTAAAGTTGTAGTATGTGGCTAACTCTTCATTCATATAAGGGATACTATTATTTATTTTTGGGGATACTTTCTTTGTTTGCGGGTTGTAGTGCTTTACGGCAACCGGCCTCATTAGAACAAAATGATGATTTCATTGAGCACCTTGAGGCACAAATAGTACCTGTTCCGTTAAGTTTTGTTGAGTATCCAAAAACTGATGTTATAGACACACAAAGAGTGATAAGGGATACTGTTTCATTTTTTTACATATCTCAATATGAAATAACAAACAAGCAGTACCTTATATATGTTCAAGATATTAAGCAAAAGGAAGGATTAAAAAAATATGCTGCAGCACTTCCTGATACTACTGTTTGGCGTGATTCGCTGGGGTTCAATGAACCCTATGTGCAATATTATTTTCGCCATCCGTCATATAACAATTATCCAGTTGTAGGAGTCACGTATGAACAGGCAAAGGAATTCTGTAACTGGCTTACTGTGCAATACAATGAAAATCCTAAAAGGAAATACGACCAGGTTATTTTTAGATTACCTACCAAACTGGAGTGGTACGCAGCAGCAAGAGGTGAAGATGGGTATACTGTATTTCCATGGCAGGGATACTCAGCACGAAATGCACAGGGTCAGTTAAGAGCAAATTTCTTGTACGTTCCCGACCGTAACATATACAGGGATGAGGACGGGCGTTTAGTGGCTATGGGTGGAGACGATAATAAGGATAACATTTTGCCCAAGAAGCTTCAAAATCAGGGAGGCATGACTTACCCTGTGAAAAGCTTTGAACCCAATAGCTTTGGTATATATAATCTTGCCGGAAATGTGGAGGAGTTTGTAGAGGAAGAAGGTATAACGAAAGGAGGAAGTTGGTATGATCCCGGCTATTATCTATTGATTAGCTCAGAAGAGCAATATGATACACTAAGTTCGGCTTCTAAGCAGCGGGGATTCCGTTTTGTAATGGAAATTGTAGAACAATGAGAAACTTCAACAATATGTGTCAAGTAGCCCTAACCGCCCTTTTTTTACTGTCCGGCATTGTTGCGTGGGGGCAAAACAGCGGATATGATGAAAGAGTGGAGAGGGACCGGACACGCATGATTCAAATATTTGGTGAAGAAATTAAGCAGGATGGAACGGTTATAGGAAAAATTGAGGATGATACAAAGGCACTGGATGGCAATCTATACGATTACTTTATGGTTTATTTGCCAAACGGTACCATGATTGCTGAGGCATCTCTGCAAAAATTTGATTCCGGTGATTGCCGGATAATTACATTGAAGGACAAC